>JBGAWU010000009.1:0-16479 GCA_044227425.1 Methyloglobulus sp. | reverse complement strand
AAAAGAAATGACTTTATTGATAATCCCGTAATGTTGCAGCAACAATTTAACATGCCGTGTATCTTCGGCGGCAATCAGGTCAACTTGCTTTAAAATTTCCAGCGCCCTAAAGCTGATGTCTGCTAAATTACCTATTGGCGTTGCAACAACGTATAATTTGCCGTTATGAACTGACATTCAACCTCTGTTTGGATAAATTTTTGTCTCACATAAGGTAAGACACCATGAGCCGCTATTTAGGAATTGCCCCACTAACCGTTGCACTACTGCTCTCTAGTTGCGCACAATTGCCCGACAGTTATGGATTGTACCAAGAACCACCATCGGCATGGACGGTTGAACAAAATAATAACCGATTAGCCACGATAGAATCCTTGGTTCAACGTGGCAAAAGCAACGAAGCGAAGCAACAAGCCGATTTGATCAACACTTCTGAGTTAAGTGCATCCCAAACAGCCAAATACAATCTGCTTTATGCCCAAATTCTGCTCAGCTTCGGGGAAGCGGAACAAGCCGCCAAAAAGCTTTCGGCCATCGATACCGGTCAATTAAGCATTGTCGATAAAATAAAATATTCACAATCCAGAGCTTTTGCTTATTCGTTATCCGGCAACCTGTTAGAAAGCGCCAAGGTGAGAATCGCGCTTGACCCCTTATTGGCCAAACCGAATGAGCGCAGAAAAAACCAAGCATTGATCCTTGAATCGTTAGGTTTGTTGCCGGAGACAATCGTACAAAATCCGCAAAACCAAACAGACGGCTTTCCGGAATGGCTGTCTGCCGCAAAAATCCTTTCAACCAGAAACCAAAACCCGGCAACATTCAACTCGTCCCTTGCGGCTTGGCGCGCAGCAAACCCTCAGCATCCGGCGAATATCTATCTAGCCTCTATCGAAAATAAACAGGACGATACTGGCTTGATGCCGAAATCGATCGCCATATTATTACCGGAATCCGGCCCATTTGCCGATGCGGGCAAAGCGGTTAAAGCGGGGTTTTTAGCTGCCCACAGCGGGGATAACAGCGCCAGTAAGCCGGAGCTGCATTTTTATAATACGGAGAAAGTAAAATCCGCCGAGTTATACCGGAAAGCGGTCAGTGAGGGTGCAAAACTGGTGATCGGTCCGTTAAACAAGGAAAGCATACAGGACCTTGCCAATTCTACAACGCTTGATGTCCCGGTTCTCGCCCTTAACCATGTCCCCAATCTTAACAAACAAAATTTGTATCAATTCGCCCTCAGCCCGATGGACGACATTACTGAAATTACCCAAAAAGCGGCAGATGACGGACACAAAAACGCGCTTCTCCTAGTTCCTGACAATGAACAAAACAAGCGCATCACAGCCTTTTTTCTAAATGATTGGCAAGCCCTTAATGGCTCAATCATCGAAAAAAAGGTATATGACCCTAAATCCGCCGATTACTCCGTGGTTGTCGGCAAACTGTTGAACCTCAATGAAAGTGAAAACCGGTTTAACAAAATTTTACGTTACTTTCCTGCTGCTAAATATGTCCCACGTAAACGCCAAGATGCTGATGTCTTATTTTTGAGTGCTTACAGCAAGGAAGGACGGATGATAAATTCCCAACTCCAGCTTCAACAAGCCGGCAATCTTCCGGTGTACGCCATGCCTTCTATTTATTCGGGAATTAGCGATTCTGTTAGCGATAATCCTTTAAACGGTGTTTCGTTTTGCGACATGCCCTGGCTTTTCAACGCCGCTTACAGCGGGGAGCTAAGCATGATGTCACTAAGGAATACTTGGAGCCAATTCCCCAATACCTATATCAGGTTGGTCGCGATGGGAATCGACGCTTACAATCTCGGTTCCAAGTTATCCGCCATCAAGACAGAAACTTATTCGGGAGCAACCGGCAATTTGACATTATCGAACGACAATCGAATCAGGCGCGGATTAGTTTGCGCCAAATTTACGAAGGGCCAGCCCGAACTAATCGGTTTTACCCACAGCCCTTCCGAAGGGGAATTTAACGGTTCACGATAATAAAATGATTGCAAAATAAAGCGTGTTAAATCCTTTTAAGACGAAAGCCACCCACTTATTGCATGGAAAGCGCGCCGAAGACCAGGCGCACGATTTTCTGGTACGTAGCGGCCTTGTCCCGGTTTTACGCAACTATCGCTGTAAACATGGCGAACTGGATTTGATCATGCGCGATCATAACTCATTAGTTATCGTCGAAGTGCGTTACCGGAAATCAGACGCTTACGGTAGCGCACTTGAAAGCGTAACGCCCGACAAACAAGCCCGGATCGTTGCGGCAACCCAGCATTATTTATCGACCATAAACGTAAACTCAGCGCTACGCTTCGATGTGGTCGCCATTTCTGGCAATGGCAACATTGACTGGATTAAAAACGCATTTTAACTATTACAAGGAATCAATGAGCTTGGAAAACCGGATCATCAATCAATTCACCGACAGCATTCAAACCAAACATAATGTGCTGAACGAGCTTTGTGAATTGATCGAATTGGCTTCACAACGGATGGTGATGGCGCTGTTGAACGACAGGAAAATATTCTCCTGCGGTAACGGACGATCCGCCTGTTGCTCCCAATTATTGGCGTCGTCGCTTTTAAACCAATTCGAACGCGACCGGCCATCCCTGCCGGCCATAGCCCTTAATGCCGATTCGGGGACATTAACAGCTATCGCCAGCGACCATAGTTTTGAAGAAGTTTACTCCAAACAAATCCGTTCATTAGGGCAAAGCGGCGATGTGCTTGTGACCTATACCGATGGCAACTATTCTGCAAATATCGCCAAAGCCATTAAAGTCGCCCAAAGCAAGGACATCACCATCATTGCTCTGACCGGTTCAAAGAGTGACGCGCTGTCGGCGTTGTTAAATGAAAAGGATCTGGAAATAAGGGTCCAGTCCTGCTCTGCAATCCGGATTCATGAGGTTCACGTACTGATAACCCATTGCTTGTGTGACTTGATCGATCATCAGCTTTTTGATGTCGATTGATAAGGCTATCACGGAATGTTCATCAAAAAAATTCGGCTCAGTTATGGGGTCACTTTACGAAAGCTGCGTCAATGTCAAAACGCACTTAATCAAACGCCTAACACCAAGCAAAGAAATAATCGTTTAAACCCGATTTCCAGTTAGATCTGACGGTGAAAACAAGGCAGCATTCGGCGTTATCGTTCCGAACGATGTCGGCTATGGTGGCTTTCGGCAATTCCGCACAGCGTTACCCATACCCAATCAACATTCATCGCACCAAAAAATTCCTCAGCAAATCGTGGCCGTGCTCGGTTAAAATCGACTCGGGATGGAATTGGACACCTTCTATATCCAAGGTTTTATGGCGTACGCCCATAATTTCATCGATATTGCCCTGTTCGTCTTGCGTCCAGGCGGTGATTTCCAAACAATCGGGTAATGTCCCTTGTTCGATGACCAGGGAATGGTAGCGCGTTGCCGTGAACGGGTTGCTTAAACCTTTGAAAACACCTTCATTCTGGTGATAAACCGGTGACGTTTTTCCGTGCATGATGCTTTTGGCATGAATGATATTGCCGCCGAAGGCATGGCCGATACTTTGATGGCCTAGGCACACGCCCAATATAGGGAATTGTCCGGCAAATTTCAGGATAGCATCGACCGACACGCCTGCTTCTTTTGGGGTGCAAGGGCCAGGGGAAATGACTATTTTATCGGGATTTAACGCGGCGATGTCGTCCACTGTAACCTGATCGTTACGCACCACGGCAACATTTGCACCTAATTCGCCTAAATACTGCACCAAGTTATAGGTGAATGAATCATAATTATCGATCATCACAATGTTCATTCAGCTACCTCGATTGATTCGCTATCTAACCCGGCTTCCGCCATGCTTACGGCACGGAACACCGCACGCCCTTTATTCATGGTTTCATCCCATTCACTTTGGGGGATTGAGTCGTAAACGATTCCTGCGCCCGCCTGAATATGTAACATATTATCCTTGATAACGGCAGTCCGTATGGCTATTGCCGTATCCAGATTGCCCGACCACGCAATATAGCCTACCGCACCGGAGTAGATTCCGCGTTTCACCGGTTCGAGCTCATTGATGATTTCCATCGCGCGGATTTTAGGCGCACCACTGACAGTCCCCGCCGGAAAAGTCGCCGCTAATACATCAAATGCATTTTTCTCTGGCTGCAATTGCCCGGTGACATTAGATACAATGTGCATTACATGTGAGTAGCGTTCAACGATCATTTTATCAGTCAATTCCACACTGCCGATTTCTGCGACCCTGCCGGTATCGTTGCGCCCAAGGTCGATCAACATTAAGTGTTCTGCGATCTCCTTCGGATCGGCCAGTAATTCCTGTTCGAGTTCGAGGTCGAGTTCAGGGGTTGCGCCGCGCCTGCGCGTACCGGCAATGGGTCGGACGGTAATTAAATCGTCTTCCAGCCTGACCAGTATTTCCGGCGATGAACCGACCACATGAAAATCGCCCAGATCCAGATAGAACATGTACGGCGAAGGATTCAAACAGCGTAATGCCCGGTATAAATTCAAAGGTGCGCCGGTATAAGGTATCGACATGCGTTGAGAGAGCACAACCTGCATGATGTCGCCATCAGTGATGTAGTCCTTGGCCTTGAGCACCGCATTTTTAAAGCCTTCCTCAGTAAAACCGGAAACAAAGTCCGTTTCTTTTACATGGACCGGAATCGCTTGGCGTGCCGGTTTGGCTTGCAATTCCCGCAATTTTTTAGCCAATTCATTTAATCGGACTAATGCCTTGGCATAAGCATTGACGTCCTCTGGATCCGCATGGGTCAACAGCAGCATTTTGCCGGAGAGATTGTCGAACACCAGGATCTCTTCCGAAACCATGAGAAGGATGTCGGGGCATCCTAATGGATCAGGTTTACCGTCAGCTTTTAAGCGTGGCTCGATATACGCAACCGTTTCATAACCGAAATACCCTACCAAGCCGCCGTTGAACCGAGGTAGTTCTGGTATATCGGGTACTTGATAACGGGACTTGAAATCCTCAATCCATATCAGCGGATTTTCATGTTGGACGCTTTCAATAATGACGCCGTCTTTTTCCAGGCGAATTTGATTGCCATTTACTTTAACCAAAGTTTTGCAAGGCAAGCCAATGATTGAATAACGCCCCCATTGTTCGCCGCCATGCACCGATTCGAATAAATAGGAATAAGGGCCATCGGCAAGCTTTAGGTACGTACTCAACGGCGTATCGAGATCAGCCAATACTTCCCGACTAATTGGGATTCGGTTATAGCCTTGGCGGGCGTAGAAATTAAATTGTTCTGGGGTCATGAGTTATTCAAATAGTCGTAAACCAGTTATTTTTGCAAGCGAACGAAAGTGTTTGTCCAAAGAATAGACAGGAAGATTATTTTGCGCTGCATTTTGAGTTATAAGTAAATCCGGTATTCCTATACCATTTATTCCTGAGTTTAGGCACATTGTTTGCCATTCAATAATTTGATTCCAATCAATAATAAGCGGATAAGTAACGACATTTTTAAGCAAATCAATAATGGTAACTTGTTTTTTCAAACGCAATAAAGGAATGAGTTCGGCAAGGATAATATCGTTTATTACCGCAAGATCATCCAAGAGCAGGTCATCAAGCTTTAAAGATTGTTCCCCTTTTTTAAAATAATCAACCCAAATTGATGTATCAATTAAGATTTGCATTACGGTTTCGGAGCGTATCCAGGTCTATTTCCAAGTCAACCTTCCCTTTGTAATTCCTTAAAGATGCAACTTTTTTTCGTCTTAGTAAATCTCGCAACGCATAGATAACCACTTCCGATTTTGTTTTCATATTCAGCATGTGCATTGCTTCATTTACTAATTCATCAGGTAAATTGAGTGTGGTTTTCATGTTCACCTCTTATTAATTTGTAGGTTGGGTTTACCCAAAAGGCATAAAAGACGCGCAAAATAATCAAATTTTAAATTTACACGAGAGTTAAGGCGTGTCGTAACCCAACATTCGGCGGTTAATTATTTCAGCAAATGTTGGGTTATACCTTCTGGGGTACAAGCGGCGCAAAGATAAATCGACTGTCATTTTGAGGTCATTTGTCTTGTGCGCCTAACCCAACCTACGCACTACGCTCATGACCAGTATCAAAGAAAGCATCAAGATACTGCTTGGGTTCAAGATCGCTTTCTCTGAGTAACGAAAAAACTTCGATGCTGCTGGCAGGGATTAAGTCAAACAAGGCAAATGCCTGCAAAAAACCTAAATACTCCATATCACCTGATCCGTAAGTTGAAGCTTCTTTCTCAGCAAGATTAAGTGCTTGTTCAAGGCTGCTCGCTTGCCATAAAGTAATACGTTCTTCATATAAGTATTTAGCCTTTTGGTCTGGTCGAGTATCCCAGCGAAAAATGCAACGAACAGAAAAGGATTCCACTTACCCCGCCTTCGCCATCTCCGCCCGCATTTGGTCGATAATCGCTTTGTAATCTGGCTTGCCAAAAATAGCTGAACCCGCCACAAACGTGTCCGCGCCTGCCGCTTTAATTGCGCCGATGTTGCTGCCATTTACGCCGCCGTCGATTTCCAAACGAATCGGTAGGCCGCTGTCGTCAATGCGTTTGCGGCATTCACGCAGTTTGCCTAATGCGGAAGGAATGAATGATTGCCCACCGAAGCCGGGGTTGACTGACATCAACAGGATCATGTCGATCTTGTCCATCACGTAATCCAGATAGCTCAATGGCGTACCGGGATTGAACACCAAACCCGCCTTGCAGCCGTTGTCTTTGATCAATTGCAAGGTACGGTCGATATGGATAGAACCTTCAGGGTGGAAGGTGATATAGGATGCGCCCGCCTTAGCGAAATCAGGCACAATGCGGTCTACTGGTTCAACCATCAAATGCACGTCGATAGGTGCGGTAACGCCGTGTTTACGCAAAGCTTCGCAAACCAACGGGCCAATAGTCAGGTTGGGTACAAAATGGTTATCCATCACATCGAAATGGACGATGTCCGCGCCGGCAGCCAATACGTTATCGACTTCCTCACCCAATTTGGCAAAATTGGCGGATAAAATGGAAGGGGCAATCCAGTTTTCGTTCATTGTTATTCTCCTCGGGGTTAAATATAGCGATTATATCTTTTTTTTACGGTTTCAGCTTCGTAATACAATAGTCGCCTAAAAATCATTACTAGGAGTGGTCAAAATGAAATTGGTGACATTCACTCATAACAACTTTTCCCGTTTCGGTGCGGTAATCGGCGATGAGGTTGTTGACGGCGTAGGCGAAATCGATTTGCCAACGGCCATGATTAACGTTATCGCCGCCGGTGAGTCGGCGCTGTCGGCGATGAAAAAACGGATTGCCAGCGGCAAACATCGGATTCCGTTACCGGAAGTCAAATTGTTGGCGCCCATTCCACGTCCGGGAAAATTTTTGGCGATCAGCCTTAATTATGCCGACCACATCCAGGAAACAGGGCGCGACCGGCCGGAATATCCCAGTTTTTTTACTAAGCAGGGTACCTGCGTGATTGGTCATGGCGATGCCATTCACAGGCCAAAAGTGTCCGACAAATTAGATTATGAAGGCGAACTGGCTTTTGTGATCGGCAAGCGATGCAAACATGTCGCGGTCGAGAAAGCGCATGAGGTCATTGCCGGTTTTACAATTGCCAATGACGTTTCAGTCCGGGACTGGCAATTTCGTTCACCAACCTTTACCGTTGGCAAATCTTTCGATACCTGCGGACCACTCGGGCCTTGGCTGGTGACACCGGACGAAATCGGTGATCCGCATAACCTCGATATAAAAACGTGGGTGGACGATGAGTTGCGGCAAAACTCCAACACCCGGCACATGTTGTTCAACTGCTACGAAATGATTGCCTACTTATCGCAAGCGATGACACTGGAGCCGGGCGATGTCATTAGCACGGGAACGCCTAGCGGTGTGGGTGTAAAGATGGAACCGCGCGGCTACTTAAAACCCGGCCAAACGGTAAGCGTTGAAATAGAGGGTATCGGTAAACTCAGCAATCCCGTTATCGATGAACCCTGATCCTCACTTTTGCAGGACAACTTTAAGTTTCAGCTTCCTTTTTTGTTCTTCGATTGTTTCCGGGATTTTAACTTGAGCCTGCATCTGGACTTTAGGTAATGGAAAATTTACCGTTACTTTCAAGCCGCCGAATTGGGAAACCCCCAGATTCAATTCAGCGCAGTACATAGCTGTGATCCGATCCACAATTGAAAAGCCCAAGCCACTGCCTTGGGCGGTTTGTGCCGTTTCAACACAACGGTGAAAACGTTTTAAAGAATCTTTATATTGATCGGGCGGAATGCCGGGACCGGAATCTTCCACTCTGAATTGCAACTGATTATTGTTTCCTTCTAAACTAATCAATATGTTGCCGTCTGCGGGTGTGTACTTGATTGCATTATCGATGATATTTCTGACTAATATCGTTATTAATTGCGTATTGGCCACAATTGGCGCTGCATTTTGTTCAACAAACTCTATCTGGATTCGTTTTTTATGTGCGGCCGGCTCAAGTTCGGCAATTACCTGAATAACTTCCCGGTTAACTTGCGTTATTTCCCTGACCAGGTACTCTTTTCCAGACTCAATGCGGGAAAAAGTCAACAGCTGTTGCACCATGTAAGTCATGCGATGGACTGCTTGGGATATCCTAAGCAATGCTTGTTTGCGTACATTATCGTCTGTTGTCCTGAGCGCCACTTGGGCTTGCGTGAGCAAACCCGCCAATGGCGTCCTTAGTTCATGGGAAGCATCGGCGGTAAATCGGCGTTCGTGTTCGAAAGCCTTTTCAAGCTGGGAAAACAAATTATTGATTTCACTGACCACTGGGACGACTTCTTTAGGCAATCTTTTTGCCGACAAGGGTTTGAGGTAGCTGGCTTCACGCTTGGATAACTGACGCTCTAAACGGTTGAAGGGTTTTAAGGAATAGCCGACGATAAACCAGATGACCAATCCCAATAAAGGTAAACCGACTAGGAACTGCGTTACCAATTGGTTTGAAATATCATCCATTAATTTGTCGCGTATTTCTTCTTTCTGGGCGACATGAATGACATAATCGCCGTTTGTACTGCTAATACTGAATACGCGCCACTTATGGTCGTTAATGGCTTTATCACTGAATCCACGCAGGGATGTGGAAAATGCAAACTTGGGCGCGCTTTCAGAACGCAAAAGTAAGCCGCTATCTTTCGACCATAATTGAAAAGCAATCTTCCTCTCGTATTTCTGCCCGAAAGTGTCACTTTCCAATAACTCGTCGAAAATATCCCATAACGGGTCTTGGTCGTGGGTTTTGTTGTAGTCTAAAGAAGAAAGTTTCTGCGTTTCCTTGGAACGCATCATCAGCCCTTCATTTTCAGATTTAAGCTGGTAGGCTATTTTTCTGTCGTATTCCAGCCCTAACGCATCGGTCTGCACCAGTTTTAAGCGTTCTTCCAATTCGCTGTCTTGCGGCAAGCCTTCCAAAAAAGCCAGCAAAACCTTGCCCGATTGCGCTAATTCCGCATCGAAAAGGGTTGCGACTTCATCCCTTGTCACCCGGTAATTAATAAAGGCCGCGATTCCCCAAATCAGCATGGAAGCCGTCAACAACGTAACCAGTAACCGTTGACGTAACGAGTAATTCATTCTTCAACATCTGACTCAGAACCCGGCTCGCTTTCTGAATCGATAATATAGCCGACACCCCTAACTGTCCGGATTATGCCGGTATTGAGTTTTTTTCTGAGATAGTGGATATGCACTTCCACCGTGTTGCTTTCGATGTCGGAACTCCAGGAATACAGGCTTTCCTCCAGCCGGGTACGGGAAACCACCCGCCCGATATTGCCCATCAAAAAACTGAGAATTTCGAATTCTTTTTGGGACAGTTCCACTTTTTGGCCGTTATAGGTAACTTGATGCGAGGCCGGGTCCAGGACAATGCCTTTATGCTCGATGGTCGGCGTACTCCGTCCTTCATTCCTGCGAGCCAAAGCCCGTAAGCGGGCGCAGACTTCATCCAGTTCGAACGGTTTAATGACGAAATCATCGGCGCCGCTGTCCAAACCTTCGACCCGGTCGGGTACGGTATCTTTTGCCGTTAGTACGAGCACCGGCGTTTCATCCTTACGGGCACGGAGCGCCCGCAAGATCGATAACCCATCCATATCGGGCAAATTTAAATCCAATACGACCAGTTCGTAGCAATTCATTTTCAAGGCTTCATCGGCCAGCTTGCCGTTGGTAAGCCAGTCCACGGCGTAGCCTTCCATTTTCAGCCCGGCAGCCAGGCCATCGCCTAATATTTCATCATCCTCAACCAATAAAAGCCGCATGTGACCTCTTTAAATGTGATTTCTTAACCGGAACAACGTAAACAATAAACGTTAACACTACCTTAAGTTTAATTTTTAATGCAAAACATTCGATAAAATAACAAGATTGTTAACCGTCCGGCTTGTTACAGAAAATGTTAAACTGGAAAGCCTTCCCGATAATGAACCCCGGCCCTTCAATTGCTACCGCTTAGTCTATACGTCCATATTCCCTGGTGCATCAAAAAATGTCCTTATTGTGACTTCAACTCCCATGCCGTCAAAAAAGACACGCCCGAAACAGCTTACATCGACGCGCTTTTGGCTGATTTAACCTCCGACCTGGAACGGTACGCCATAGATCGCCCCATCCAAAGCATCTTTATAGGCGGCGGCACTCCCAGCCTGTTTTCACCTGAATCGATAGGCCGTCTACTTGGTGGCGTCAAGCAACGGGTAAGCGTGGTCGACGGTCTGGAAATAACGCTTGAAGCTAACCCCGGAACATTTGAAAGCGCAAAGTTCGCAGAGTTCAATGCGCTGGGTATCAATCGTTTATCCATAGGCATCCAAAGCTTCAACGATGGGCTGCTCTCCAAACTAGGTCGCGTCCATTCCGGCAAAGAAGCTGTCAAAGCGGTAGAAATTGCCCATGCCGCCGGATTCACCAATTTCAACCTGGATTTAATGTTCGGTTTGCCCGAAGCAATTATTGGCGATAGCGAAAACGATGTCGCCACCGCGATCGATTTGGCACCCACCCATATTTCGTTCTATCAGTTAACCTTGGAGCCGAACACTTGGTTCCATAAATTCCCGCCCAAACTGCCCGACGATGAATTCATATTTAATAGCCAACAAAACTGCCAACGCCTCTTGGCGGAAAAGGGCTATCTTCAATATGAAATATCCGCTTACAGTAAGCCGGGTAAACAGTGCCGCCATAACGTCAACTATTGGCAATTTGGTGATTATCTAGGCATAGGTGCGGGGGCGCACGGCAAAATTACAACCCGTTTACCCGACCGGATTATCAGGACGGCAAAAGCCAAAAGCCCAGAAACTTATTTGGATAATTCGGCCGGTAACGGTAGCAGTCAAGCGATTTCAGTCAATGAGTTGGCTTTGGAGTTTATGATGAACCAACTCAGGCTAAAAGGCGGATTTACCTTAGAAGCTTATCAAACGATGACGGGGCTTGATTTAACGACGCTTCAACCTGCATTGAGCAATTGTATTTCTGAGGAACTCATAGTCCTTAAAGATAATCACTACACTTGCACCGAAAAAGGCTGGAATTTTTTGGATAGTGTTTTGGAAAAGTTTTTAGCATAAGCCTATCCTTGTTAAAGATTGATAATCTTTTATCAAACTCAGCGGTAATAAACTATGCACATCTCTAACCGAACAGCTTGAAAAAAATAGTCAAGGCACAAGCCGCCAGTATTGCAATGTTTAATCCACTCGGAAGTGAGAATACTATTAAAATACCAGTTGGGGTCGTACACTTACAAACAAATTTTGAGTTATTGAAATTCATGCCGAGAGGCACTATTTATACAATATTGAACCTTTTCTCATAGAAATTGTTTAGGAGGTTGACACAACTTTTCGTGCTTTAACCCTTCTACCGATATTCGTCCCCTTCGATAATTTGGATTAAAAAATACAAACTAAAACCATGTCAGAACCATATCAACCCAGTTCCGCACAATCCGCCTTAATTCGATTAAAAACCCACATCAACCAAGAAATCATCGGCCAAGAAACTTTGGTCGAACGGATGTTGATTGGCTTGCTCGCCGATGGACATATTCTGGTCGAAGGCGCGCCCGGTTTGGCGAAAACCCGCGCTATTAATGTCTTAAGCAAAGGCATTCAGGGCGATTTTCACCGGGTACAGTTTACCCCGGACTTGTTGCCGGCCGATTTGACGGGTACTGAAATTTATCGCCCCCAGCAAGGCACGTTTGAATTCCAGAAAGGGCCGTTGTTCCATAACCTTATTTTAGCGGACGAAATTAACCGTTCGCCCGCCAAAGTCCAGGCGGCATTGCTGGAAGCGATGGCGGAACGGCAAATTACGGTCGGGCAGGCGACGTATCCTTTGCCCCAGTTGTTCATGGTGATGGCAACCCAAAACCCCATCGAGCAGGAAGGTACGTATCCTTTGCCGGAAGCCCAACTCGACCGCTTTTTACTGCATGTTAAAGTCGATTATCCAAATGCCGGACATGAAAAAAGCATTTTGCAGCTGGCAAGGTCGGAAGCGCGTGCGGAATCGGCCCAACTAAAACCGCCTTTCGAACCTATCGAGCAAAGTACCCTGTTCCAGGCACGGGAAGAAATCCTCAACTTATACATGGCAGACAGCCTGGAGGATTATTTACTGCAAATCGTACTGGCGACCCGTAATCCTGGCGTATACGGCAAAGATCTCGAGGGCTGGCTGCAATACGGCGCCAGCCCACGGGCGAGCATAGCGCTGGACCGATGCTCGAAAGCCAAGGCTTGGTTGGCGCAAAAAGATTTTGTCGGCCCTGAAGACATTCAGGAACTGGCTTTCGATGTCTTGCGCCATCGCCTGATTTTATCTTACGAAGCGGAAGCCGAAGGCGTCACCACCGACGTTGTGATAAAGGAATTGACTGCCAGAATTGCGGTGCCTTAATGTTATTTGCGCCTAAACCGACACACGATGAGAACCGTTTAGCTGCGAATGAACGGGTTGCGGTAACGTTAAAGACGCTGATTGATTTGGCTAAACCGGCATCTGGACTGTCTTTACATCGTTTGACGATTCGCGCCCAGCAAAGCGGCGGTTATCTTTCACCGTTCAAAGGCCGCGGCATGGAATTTGACGAAACCCGACTGTATCAACAGGGCGACGACATCCGCAGCATTGACTGGCGGGTTACGGCGCGGACGGGGAAAACGCATACCAAATTATTCAGGGAAGAACGCGAAAAACCGGTATTTATTTCAGTGGACAACCGTGCTTCGATGCAGTTTGCAACCCGGGGCGTGTTCAAATCCGTACAGGCAAAAAAACTGGCGGCCTTGCTGGCTTGGGCGGCTAACCATCAGGGCGACCGGATCGGTGGACAAATCTTTTCGGATACCTCGTGCCGCGAATTCAAACCCCAAAACGGTAAACATGCCGTTTTGCATTTGTTGAACGGCTTGGCCATTCCGGAAAAACGCGAAGACCATTCTTTTACCCTGGAACACGTACTCGCCCGGCTATCTCAACATGCCAGACCCGGTAGCTTGGTTTATATCATCAGCGATTTTCGCGGCATGAATGCGATCACTGAAAACTACATAACAAAGCTGTCCAAACATTGCGATGTGGTCTTGGTTTTCATTTACGACCCGCTGGAAAAAGGCTTGCCCACCCAGGGTCGTTACCGCTTCACCGATAATAACTTAGATAATCAAAGGGAGGTCGTTGTCGACACCGGCGATAAACAAAGGCTGATGAACTATCAACAACGGTTTGAAGGTCGTTTGCAAAAAGTGCAGCGGTTAGCGCAACATCGAAGCCTGGCGTTAATCCTGTGCAGCACCCAGGATGATCCGATCCAGCGTCTGAAACATCCAGTGGAGCGGGGATAATATGGAACCCGCTCAACAACTTCCGCTACGCGATATCCATCTGCCCGAAGCCATTAGCTGGTGGCCGCCCGCTCTGGGCTGGTGGCTGTTGCTTGTTCTGGTTCCGCTTGTAATTTACTTTGTTTACTGGTTAGTTAAGAGCATTAACCGGAAAACGGCAATCAAAACTGCAAAAAAGTTATTACTGCAGTTAAAGCAGGATAACCGACTCGACAACGCCCAGAAATTAAAAGAAATATCCACGTTAATCCGGCGGGTTGCAATCAGCACTTTTTCCAGGGCTGAGTGTGCGGATTTAACCGGACAACAATGGCTGGAGTTTCTTGACCGTTCCGTTAAAGGCGCCCCGTTTGCACAAGGTGTGGGCCAGCTTTTGGCGACAGCGCCGTACCGGAATTATTCGCCGACGGAACAGGAAATTACCGGACTCATAAATCTTTGCGAAAGCTGGCTTAAAGCCCAAACCAAACGACAACGATGATCCATTTTGAATGGCCCTGGCTATTTGTTTTACTTCCATTGCCGCTGCTAGTGCGCTGGTTACTGCCAGCAAAGATGACCGTGGAGCAAGCGGCACTGAAAGTGCCGTTTCTGGACGATTTTTCCGAAGCCGAAACTAAAGCGTTTGCGCAGCACGACCAATTACCCCTTCTGCTCGCCGCGATTGCCTGGGTATTGTTGGTGGCAGCCAGTGCGCGCCCACAATGGTTAGGCGAGCCTATCGAACAAGCAGTTAGCGGTCGAGATTTAATGTTGGCTGTGGATTTATCCGGCAGTATGGAAGTTCAGGATTTTTTCATCAATAAAAAGCCGGTAGATCGGCTAACCGCCATCAAATGGGTCGCCAGCGACTTTATCAATCGCCGCGTCGGCGACCGGATAGGATTGATCCTGTTCGGTACGCAGGCTTACTTGCAAACCCCGCTGACGTTCGACCGGAAGACGGTCATGACCTTATTGGATGAGTCGGCAATCGGTTTGGCGGGTGACAATACCGCTATCGGCGACGCCATCGGCTTGGCCATCAAACGGTTGAAAAATCAACCTGCCGATAGTCGGGTATTGATACTGTTAACCGATGGGGCGAATACCGCAGGCGAAGTCGCACCATTGAAAGCTGCGGAACTGGCGGCTGCCAATAAGCTCAAAATCTATACGATAGGTGTGGGTGCGGACGAGATGATCGTGCGCAGCTTTTTCGGTTCGCGCAAGGTCAATCCGTCCGCTGACCTGGACGAAAATGCCTTGGTTAAAATCGCGGAAACAACGGGAGGCCGTTATTTCCGCGCCCGGAATTCGGACGAACTGAATAATATTTACCTGCTGCTGGATAAATTGGAACCCGTCGAAAAAGACAAACAATTTTTCCGGCCCCGGCGAGACCTTTTCTATTGGCCGTTAGCGGCGGCGCTTGTGTTGTCTGGCTTCATTGCGCTTTATAAAACCCAACGTTTATGAATTTTGCAGAATTTCATTTCATTCGGCCTTATTGGTTATTGGCAATGTTTCCGTTAATTATCTTGTTGATGCGGCTGATCAAAAACCGGTTAAGCCACGGCAACTGGGCGGCGGTATGCGATGAAGCCCTTTTGCCTTTTCTCTTGCAGGATAAGGCTGTAGTACAAAGCCGATGGCCTTTGGCAACCGGTGCTATCGCAGCCTTTCTCGCCATCATTGCGCTCGCAGGCCCTACCTGGGAACGCATACCGACCCCCGTGTTCCGGAACGATTCCGCTTTAGTGGTTGTGCTGGATTTATCGAAATCGATGAACGCCGCCGACATCAAGCCCAGCCGTTTAACGATAGCGCGCTATAAAATCGCCGACATCCTAAAACAACGGAAAGATGGCCAAACTGCACTGATCGCCTATTCGGGCGATGCCTTTACCGTAACTCCGCTGACAAACGACACCGAAACCATCGACAGTCAATTATCCGCACTAACACCTGAGATAATGCCGAGTGACGGCAATAATATCGCCCTCGCTTTGGCAAAAGCCGAGGAATTGTTTAAGCAAGCGGGTTTGCAAAAAGGGCAAATACTGCTCATCACAGACGGCGGCAATCTCGATGAGGCAACTGCTACGGCTAAATCGTTGGGGGCTTATCAATTGTTGGTTTTGGGTGTAGGTACGGCTGAAGGTGCGCCTATCGCCTTGTCTACGGGAGGCTTTCTCAAAGACGGGCAAGGTGACATTATTGTAGACAAATTGGATGCAAACGGTTTGGAAAAACTGGCGAAAGCCGGAAATGGTACTTACCAGTCGGTCACAATGGATGATTCTGACATTCAACGCCTGCTTTCCACAGTAGATGCGCAAACCCGTGAAAAGGGCGAAAACAATGAAAATCTGCTGCTGGACCAATGGAGTGATAAAGGCCCGTGGCTATTGCTGCTGGTCATACCGTTGGCGGCGTTGGGTTTTCGTAAAGGCTTGGTTTGTCTTGCATTGATAACTCTACTGCCGTTGCCAAGGAACAGTTATGCGTTTGATACGGATAAGCTAT
>JBGAWU010000099.1:0-7581 GCA_044227425.1 Methyloglobulus sp. | reverse complement strand
GGACTGACTGAAACCCAAACCCTATTTCGCCACGTCTTGCCCAACGCCATGATCCCGATCTTGACCGGTGTAGTGGTGCTTTTACCACTGCTATTCATGGGCAGCTTAATCATGGAATCGTTTTTTAGTATCCCAGGGCTCGGCAGTTATACCATCGACGCCATTAACAGCCAGGATTTTTCAATTGTCCGTGCGATGGTGTTTTTAGGTTCAGTGCTGTATGTGATCGGATTATTGTTGACCGACATTTCTTATACGTTGGTCGATCCGAGGGTGCGGTTGTCCTGAGCACAAAACTGCCAAAATGTCGGCATTATCAGTAATTGCCCGGACTGTGCGGCTTTTGTCCACCACTTATTATTTTTATACAGTCAATATTGACGTAAGCGATTATTCTGTTAGCCTTTCCAACAGTTAAAAAAACGGTATTAATTAACAATACACACTCAACCTTACGTTAAGTCTATGGCATCATTAAAAATACAAAATTTAACCGTAGCTGTTATTTTTTCCAGCGTCCTGCTGTGCGGATTTAATTCTGCCTCGGCCAATTCCGATAAGGACATGCAGGATAAATTATTGAGGCAGCGCGAAGCCTTGCAGCATGGCGAACATGCCGGACATACGGCGGAAACGGGCAAGGGACCGGACTTCAAAGGCGTTTATTACGGTTACTTTCCCTGCAAGGAAGAAGATTGTAGCGGAATCAAGATGACGTTGTCTTTAAAACGGAACAATAACTATTTGCTGGTGACGCAACCTGCCAAACCTTCGTCAAGGGAATTCTACGACAAGGGTAAATTTACCTGGAATGACGATACCCGTACCGTAACACTTGCACCCAAAGACCAATCGCCCGGAAAACAATACCGGATTGTAGACGACGCCACGTTGATCCAACTGAACCCAGACGGCTCGGCGATGGCTGGCGACCAGGACGATTACACCTTACGCCGGGGCGACACGACTAAATCGCGCGAAATGCATATCCACTAAAGCAGGCAAGACGCATCGTTAAACCAAAATACGCCGACCAAACCTTTGCTACAGTCTTGAAGATAAATCCTTCCGTCTTCCGGACATCGAAGCATCTATGGATTTATCTGGCAGGTTGTTGCTTTCCCGTTCTGCTCGCATTTACGGTGTAATAAATAGGCGCGACGCTCCAATTACCCCAGCGTTAAATCCTTTAGCAATTTGCCAATAAAATCCAACTTTTGCTCTGTGTCTGTAAACGATTTAATAAACCTGAGTTTATCAGCACCGTCGAATTTATAGCATTGTGCTTCTTTTTGGATTAATCCAATTAATACTTCAGTATTAAGCGTTGGGTTTTCGTTAAAAAGAATACGCCCGCCACCTGAATTGGCATCGATTTTCTTGACCCCCAATTTCGCAGCCTGTTGCTTTAATTCGGTAACTGCAAACAAAGTTTTTGCCGCTTCCGGCAACAACCCAAAACGGTCGATCATTTCTACCTGTAATTCGCGTAAATCTTCCGTTGTTTCGGTATTGGCGATCCGTTTATAGAGGACTAAGCGGGCATGAATATCCGGCAGATAATCTTCGGGAATAAGCGCCGCCGCTTGCAGATCGACTTCCGGGCCATTATCCATCGGCGCTTCCAGTTCCGGCACTTTACCAGATTTAAGCGCATGTACTGCCCGTTCCAGTAACTCGGTGTACAAAGTAAAGCCGATTTCCTGGATTTGGCCGCTTTGCTCATCGCCCAGCAATTCACCAGCACCACGGATTTCCATATCGTGCGAAGACAGCATGAAACCTGCGCCCAAATCGCCCGATTTTTCTATAGCTTCCAAACGCTTGGCGGCATCGCTGCTCATCAAGGTTTTGGGCGGAACGATAAAATACGCATAAGCCCGATGATGCGAGCGCCCTACCCTGCCGCGTAATTGATGTAGCTGCGCCAAACCTAATTTATCGGCACGGTTGATGATGATGGTATTGGCGCTGGGGATATCGATACCGCTTTCGATAATGGTGGAACAAAGCAACAGGTTAAACCGCTGATGGTAAAAATCCATCATGATATGCTCCAGTTCGCGCTCCGCCATCTGTCCGTGCGCAATGGCAATGCGGGCTTCCGGCACCAATTTCCCTAAATCGTCCGCCATTTTACCCATTGATTTGACATCGTTATGCAGGAAAAACAACTGTCCGCCGCGTTTCAGTTCGCGCTGGCAGGCTTCCTTAACTTGGGCGTCGACCCATTCGCTGATGAACGTTTTAATGGCGTGACGGTTAGGCGGCGGGCTGGCGATGATGCTAATGTCGCGCAAGCCCGATAAGGCCATATTGAGTGTCCGCGGAATCGGCGTAGCGGTCAGCGTCAACATGTCCAGCGTATGCCTTAACTTTTTGAAATGCTCTTTCTGGGTAACACCGAAACGGTGTTCCTCATCGATAATCACCAAGCCTAGCGCTTTATAGCGAAGTTCTTTGGACAGCAGCTTGTGCGTACCGATTACAATATCGACTTTACCTTGCTCCAACGCTTCAGCAATTTCCTTTTGTTGTTTGGGGTTTACGAACCGCGACATTACTTCAACCCGCACCGGCCAGTCGGCAAACCGGTCGCGGAAATTTTGATAATGCTGCTGCGCCAATAAGGTCGTCGGCACCAGGACAGCAACTTGCTTACCACTCTGCACCGCTATAAAAGCAGCGCGCATCGCCACTTCCGTTTTGCCGAAGCCGACATCGCCGCAGACAACGCGATCCATTGGTTGAGGGTTCGCCATATCTTCCAAAATCGCTTCAATCGCAGTTTGCTGATCAGGCGTTTCTTCGAAAGGAAAGGCGTCGGCGAAAGCTAAGTAATCGGCATCTTGTACCGAAAACGCATGGCCTTTTTGTACGGCGCGTTTGGCCTGGATTTCCAGTAATTCGGCCGCCACATCGCGAATCCGTGCAATGGCTTTTTTCTTGGCCTTGGTCCATTGGTCACCGCCCAGCTTATGCAACGGCGCATTTTCAGGACTGACGCCGGTGTAGCGTCCGATAACATGCAACGATGAAACCGGCACGTACAGTTTGTCGCCGTTGGCATATTCCAAGGCCAGAAATTCGGCAGGGATACCGCCGACATTGATAGTATGCAAACCAAGGTAACGACCGACACCGTGTTCCTGATGGACAACCGGCGAACCTATCGTTAACTCGTTTAGATTGTTGACGATATTTTCCAGCTCGCGGCTGCCGGAACGGCGGCGTCTTCGGCGTTGCTGAATTTTTTCGCCACTCAGGAGATTTTCGGTAATGATGGCAATTGCCGGATTTTGCAACCAAACGCCATGATCAATCGGAGCGACCGTAATCGCCATTGAAGTATCCGACGTTAAAAATGCCTGCCAGTTTTCTACAGGTTTTACCGTAATTTTGAATTGCCTTAACCTGTCGATTAAACCTTCCCTGCGACCGGCAGATTCAGCAACAAACAGGATTTTTCCCTTAAATCCACCAACAAATTGTTGTAACCGTTGGGTCGGTTCACTGAGCTTAGGATCGATTGTCAGGTCGGGCAGCGTCTCTCCGTGAACAACAGTGCAACCATCCTTGTTTTTATTCTCTACCGTAATTTGCGCAAACTTTGCGGTACTTTCCGCCAATTCATCCGCCGATAAAAACAGCTTTGTCGGCGCAAGCAAAGGCCGGTCAACATCGTATTTCCGTTGCTGGTAGCGGTCTTCCGCCTCGGCATAAAATGCCTGCGAATTATGGTTGAACGACCCTGTGGTGACGAGCACCGCCGTCTCGGGAAGATAATCGAATAACGTAGCAGTATGCTCTACAAACAGCGGCAAGTAATATTCGATGCCGCTCGGTGTAATTCCTTTGCTGACATCCACATACAAGACATTTTTGGGCGAAGTTTCGGGGAAATAATCACGGAATGCCTGCCTAAAATATTTGATGGACGCGTCGGTAAACGGGAATTCTCGGGCGGGAAATAATTGAATTTCTTGACAAAGTTCTAATGAACGTTGCGTTTCAGGGTCGAAGGTGCGGATCGACTCGATTTCCTCATCGAATAGCTCGATCCGGAAAGGTGCCTTGCTGCCCATAGGAAACAAATCGACAATCGACCCACGAACCGCAAACTCCCCATGTTGATACACTTGAGAAACACATTGATAGCCGACACTTTCCAATTTGATCCGGTTCAATTCCAGATTAAAATCGTCGCCGACTTTAATTGCAAAACTGTTTGCTAAAACATGTTCCCTTGGGGCAAGCCGGTGCATCAATGTCGTCACCGAAACAACCAAGGCGCCCTGTTTGACCTGCGGCAACGACGCCAGCGTTTTCAACCGCTCCGAAATGATCTCTGGTAAGGGCGAAAAAACGTCGTAAGGCAAGGTTTCCCAATCGGGAAAATGCAATATCGGATAGCGTCCATCCAAAAAGAAGGCCAGTTCATGCTCTAAACGCAACGCCGTCTGGTTATCCGGCGCCACTATCACAAACAACCGCTTCTCATTTTGGATCGCAAAAGCCAGTGCCAACGAATCCGCACAACCGGTTAATCCGGCCCAGATTATTTTTTCTTTACTTGTTTTAGGGATTGCAGGTGAAATTAACGTTTGGCTCGCCATGTATTCGGGCAATAATAAAGATAAAGGCTTAACAAAAGATGGGCATGATAGCGCCTTATTGCTTATTTGTCTGGATAGTATCGATCAATAATTCTACATTTTCAGGAAATCCCAAGGGCTTTCAGATGCGGTAGTCGAAATATTAATAAAGTATTCCATAACAGCGGCAAGCGTTTGATGCCGTAATGAATCAGTATGCTAAGACATGCACTTAATTATAAGCTTTCATTCCCTGCTTTTGTCGATCTTAGGTAGTATGTTCGATGTTTGAGGCCTTACTAAAACGTTGATTGGTCGGTCACAGGGTATTGATTAACCTAGAGGTCATCAATACGACCATTTCAGGACTTTGTAATCCATTCGTCCGTTACTCTTAAAATTTCCGTCGCTTTCTAGGTATGGGTTTGAAAAGTTGCCGGATATCTTGACGATAAAACAAAACCAATCGTGTACGATTATGGATGTTCGTTTATAGTGCTCACCAGTGCACTATAAGTAACGTTGGAAATTTCTGCATAGTGTGCTGCATGGGCTATTAATCCGAATTAATTCGATTTGGACGCAGAATCTGAGCCTGTCGAATATGTTTAATTTTTCGACAGGCCCCATCTAAACGAGCAATACCTTTCAATCCAGATCAATAGTGACAATCGAGGTTAGTTAATTATCGCACTTTGGGCAACATTGCCTGTAGCTGCTGACTTATAACCATTCCATTCAAACACTTGCCCTATAGCAAATGCAGTTGCACCGCCATTCCACTGAATTGTAGCGCATGTCGGAACGTTTACTTTTACCGTTGTACCTGCGATTGTCTTGAAAGTAACCGTAGTTGTGCCAGAAATTACATTTATACTAATGACGGTAATCGTACCCATGCTATTCAATCCTGCAGTTCCTCCTACCGGCAAGGTGCATGAAAATACAGGAGCCTCAGAAATAACAACTGTAGCATTCGCTGTTACCGCCGTCCCCATTGCATCTGTTACTGTAAGCACTACGTTGAACGTTCCTGCGGTTGTAGGGATGCCGGAAATTACACCTGCTGTTGAAATATTAACGCCTGCTGGTAAACCCGTTCCTTTCCAGGTTAATTTAGGTACACCGCCTGTCGCTTTAGCCGATCCTTTGTAAGCAAGCCCGGCTGTTCCTTTTGCAGGTATGGTTATAGCGCCTAGAGCAAGGGGGGTAGGGGCAACACTCGGATTGACCAGTAACTGAGTCAAAATGCTTACAGTTTGACCGATACTATCAGTTGCCTTTACGTTAACAGTCCACACACCAGCCGTTTTAGGAGTACCCTTAACAATACCGGACGCATAAGTTAAGCCTGTCGGCAAACCTGTTACCGTTAAGCCAATCGCACCGACACCACCCGTTGCAGAGACAGTGCCCGTATAGCTAGTACCCACTGTTGCAGCAGGAAGATTCACGGATGGTATAACCGCCGGTGCAGCCGTAATGGTCAATGTCAACGTGGTATTGACGGTTTCCCCAATACTGTCGCTAATCGAAATGCTCAATGTTATCGTACCCTCAGCGCCCAAAGCAGGTGTACCGACGATATTGGTGCCATCAAAGGACAATCCGGCTGGCAGACCGCTTACCGCAATAGTATAAGGTGTTATGCCACCAGCCGGTGTTATGGCTGGGCTAGTATAAGCGTAACCAACTTGTGCATTTGGCAAGGTTATTGGTGCAAGGCTTAAACCGGCAGAAACGGTCATCGTATTGGCAACACAAAATCCAGCATTATCGGTAGCGCCCGAATACGATACTATTTGGCCAAATTTAAAGCCATTGGCAGCCAGTAATGGTGCCACAAAGGTTGTGTTGGCTTGCGGTGCATATATAACGCTTTGGCCACCATTAGGGATGCCGCCGGCAATATCCAGCCAGAACTTGCTGACGTTGGAGATTATCCGGTTGGTTCCTGAGCAAGGGACTGGAACGTGTACAGTGCCAATCACCATCGTTTGTGATGCGCTTTGGACATAGCCTAATGAATCAGTCGCACTCAAAGTAACATTGGTACTGCCTGCCGTTGTTGGCGTGCCGATGATATTACTACCCAATAAATTTAAGCCTGCAGGTAGGCTATTAAAAACCGAATAGGTAATCGCGCCATAACCACCTGTAACAGATAGGCCTTGGTTATAAGGTATACCCACTGTACCTTGAGGCAACGCCAAATTAAACACAATCGGGGCGTCGGCAACATCAATTTGGGTAGTCGCCGAAATGCTTGTCCCATTTGATAAGTCTTGCACATCGATAGTTAAAGGAAAAGTACCGACGACGGTAGCTGCACCTGCAATCGTATTGGTCGCGGTATCAAAATACAGGCCCGCCGGTAAGCCAGTTACTGTGATTTTTAATACATCTAAAGGATTGCCCGGTGTGGCGTTAATGACTTGGTTATAAGGGGCATAAACCACTGTGCCCGCAATTGTGGCATTGAGCGTTGGTGCAATCGGCAAGGGCGGAGCAGGCGGGATAACGCCGTCAAAGTTGATACCGGCATTCTGGGCAACGATAAATGCCCCTAAATCACCTGGGCTAGGACCGTTGATACCCGGGGTGTCACCGTTAGGGCCAACCAACGCTTCATTGGTTGCAGGATCTCGTTGCCCCGTGTATTTATAAAACTCGAAACGATAAACGACACCCATAGCACCTGGGTCAAGGGCAACCCCAGTCAAATCGATTTGGCCTGCGGCAGGATTGCCTGTGTCGGTTTGCAATAATTGCCATTCCAACTGTGTCTGGGTGCGGGCTTTTTGAATGACCGCATTTTCAGCCACTAAATCTTCGACGGCAACATCTTGCAATGTTCCGGTTGCAGTAACTTTTACCCAACGTGGCTCGCCGAATTCATAAAAATTTGGCTGTGGCGCCGCTATAGCTACGTTGACTTTAGGTGGCTGTGGAATGATCACAGGAGGTTGCGGAACATTATTGATCG
>JBGAWU010000098.1:0-7588 GCA_044227425.1 Methyloglobulus sp. | reverse complement strand
AGAAATCACACTTGGCGCACAATTTGACAAATCATTCATTATCATGAATGCGCTCGCGGCCGTTATTGCTTCTTACAGCTTATTGGCAGACAGTGTTTCAGGCGTTATCGGTGCCATGCTAGTGGCCATGCTGATGAATCCTATCATTGGGGTTTCCTTATCTTTAGTCGACGGAAATTCAAACCTGTTTCGCCAATCCATGCTGTCTTTGGCAGGGGGGGTTGGTATCGTCATATTTTGCGCTGGCGTGATCGGCGTTTTGCACCCCGACATACCGGAGGGAAAGGAATTGATAGCGCGTACGCATCCTAATTACATGGATCTGATGATCGCCTTGGCGGGCGGCGCGGTGGGTGCGTATGCTGCCATCACCCCACGTATCTCCAATGCGGTTGTCGGCGTTGCGATTGCCACGGCATTGGTTCCGCCTTTGTGCTCGGGAACCATTTTTGCCGCCCGGCAAGAATGGGAAAATGCGGGTGGCGCTTATCTTTTAGCCGTTGCCAACATTTCAGCCATTCAGTTTGCATCCTCTGTGGTGTTGTGGTCATCAGGATTTCATAAAACTATTGAGAGGTTTTCTCGCAGCAAGCGTGTGGTTTGGTTAAATATGGTCAGTCTCATTTTGATCAGCGTATTATTTGTGGCGCTCGGCGCAAATACCAAAACCTTTATTTCCCATGTCTTGTTTGAAAGCAGTGTGCGCAAAGTATTAAAGAATGAAATCCGCAACTATCCAGGCGCATACATGAGTGATATTGATATTTCCCAAAACGAAGATGGCAAAAACAAAATTCGCATTGCGGTGCGCGGGCCTTTTCCTTTTACAGCCGAAGATGTTGATAAACTTGAGAATAAATTACCTAAGGCAGCCAATGGATTGGCAAACGAACTGATATTGCGCTACATCAATGTTGATGTCATGACTAAAAATGGCCGTAAATATGACTTAAAACCAACCATACAGATGTTAGAGTAAATGTATTAACAGATACTGGTTTTATGAGAAACACCCGTGGTAAAGCTGTAAACTTCAGACATGAACAATGGGACATTATTCTGTATGTTATTGGGGTTACGGCCTTCTTTTGCAGTCAAGGAAATCCTTTTTTATACAGGCGGTAAGTCCTAGCGGACTTTATTTTCGCATTGGCTTTTCAACGAGTACTCGTTATCCCTGATAAAAGCGTCCACCTGCAAGATACAGCTAGGGTTTAACGGCAATGGTTAACGCCTAGGGGTTTTTGAACATATAGGTTCCCTTTGCCAAATGGACTGTCGAATTAGGCCTTGCAGAACCTTGATATGTCCAGTTACCAAAACGACGGCTAGGTTTTGAACAATCAAGCCATTAAAATAGCCCCACCGCTTTTAATAATTTTGCAGGATCATGACCAAAAAACCTTTACTAACGTTGATAATACTGATTTTGGTATTGGGAGCCGTTGCGCTGCAATTCGTTCCCCAACGTTTCCAGAAAGCGGAAATCAATCCGCCCGCAACGGCTTATAATCGCGTCCAGGGTGATACCAGCAAAATCGAATCGCCCTGTTATAACGAGCATCCCGAATGGCGGCAGGCGCAAGTCATCGACGGCGTTGAGATTACCGAAGCACCATCCTGCGAACCGGATAATCCCTATGACATTGCCGTATCGGTCAAAGGCGCGAATAACGTTTCAATGGCGACGTTGATGCAATCCAACCTCGCCCAGGATGCGCTGGTGATGGGCGAAGATCTCGACCATGACGGCGACCCGGATGTGATCCACCTTAAACTGGAAGTTGTGGAGTTCAATGGCGCAAGCCCTGACGGCGACTATCTCATTAACACCTATAATATCGCTCCCGGCTTACAGCCGGGGCTTTGGGCATTCGCCCCGAAATCGAGCGGCATGGCACTGAAAAACTTTAACTCCCGCGAAGCCCGTCCATTCCTGCGCGCACCGTCGCCGACCATCCGGGTCGAGCAGGGCGATAAAGTTTCGGTCACTCTGGAGAATACCCATTATTTGCCGCACACTATCCATCTTCATGGCGTCGACCATGCTTGGCAGAATTCCAAAGGCGAAGATAATGATGGCACTGAAGAACACGCGGTTTTTCCCGGCAAAAGCCACACCTATGAAATCCAGCCCCGTCATGCCGGAACCATGCTGTACCACTGTCATGTACAGACCGGGCAGCATATGATGATGGGCTTGATGGGTATGTTTGTCGTCGAGGAAAACCAGCCGAACAACTGGGTGCAAACCTTTAATGTCGGCGCAGGACAAGTCCGGCATCCGTCGGCTGGGGTAAAAAAGACTTACAGCCAGGAATACGATTTGTTCTACCAGTCCATCGATAAGAAGCTGGCGGCGACCATCCAGGCCTATACTGATCCGCGCCTGATCGCCAAAAGTATGGGACGCGATTACAACATGACCGAATCGTTCGAGAATTACTTCCTGCTCAACGGGCATTCGTTCCCCTATACCTTGCGCGATGCGCTGATCGTCACGGAGGGCAACGAAGCCATCAAGCTTCGGGTTGCCAATGCCCAGCGTTCGCAAGTGGCGTTGCATATCCACGGCCATAAGGCCACGGTTACGGCGATGGATGGCGTGGAGCAAGCGCCCACACAGCAAGTGACACGGGATGTCTTCGATATTGCTACGGCACAACGCCTGGATTTGCATTTGCTGACCACCAATGACGGCCTGCACAGTTACGGTCCCGGCCTTTGGATGTTCCACGATCATGTGCCGACCGGTACGATGACCGATGGCTTGGAACCGGGCGGCAATATGGCAATATTGGCGTATAAGCCGTTGTTGGATGACAAGGGCATGCCCAAGTATCACGACCAAATGTTGGGTGAGCTGTTCGACAAGGATTATTACGCCAAAAAGATGCCTTTTTGGCAGCAGGGCGAATATTCGGCAATGTTCGGCGATGTGGGTTTCATTTCTCCAGATATAAAAAATCTGGTGGTTTTCGGATTATTGATAGGCTTGATTTTTGGTTTGTTAATTGTGTTTATGGTTATTAGACGGAAACAGCAGGCATGAAAAAGATCCTGATTACTTTATGGCTGTTACTCGGTTTTCTTAACCAGGCATTTGCCATGATGGAACACGACCATATGACGATGGACGAGAAGGGCATGATTATGAACGCCAATACCGACCGATTGCCGAAGGATTGCCCAAAAATTTCCAAAGATGTCGATATCACCATCCGTGCAGGGCATAAATACGCACGGAAATTTACCGGCAAAATGTTCGCGTTCGATAATCAGGAATGGGACGTGCCGCCGTGCGCGCGGGTCAATATTACGTTTATCAATGACGACGACATTCGCCATCAACTGATGATCCACGGCCTGCCGGGTTACTTATATCCCCAAGGCATGTTGCATCTTGAGTTATACGGAGCAGGGCAGTTAACAGCGTCGCTCATCATGCCGTCAATGAAGAAGACTTATCTCGTGCATTGCGAATTGCCGCAACACATGGAGAAAGGCATGAAAGCGCAGCTTAAAGTCGATGGCGGCGACGGCGATCTGTCCAGTATTCCAGGATTGACCAAGCCCGTTAGGGCGGACAGTTATCCTGTGGATTGGAATCTGGCGATGGGTGCGATGTTGTGGGCGTGTGTGTTAGTGGGTTGTTTGGTGCCGTTGTTTTTGCTGAGAAAATTTAGGCGCTAAGGTCGCCACCGAACAATAACACATTTATTATCAAGATTACTTCGCTTGAATTGTTTTTAAAACGCACAGCGAAAGGCTTATTATGTCCATAATAATGGCTATATTAGAGTGGTCACATGAAAACCAGTACCATCGCTGAGTCCAAAAACAATCTGCCAATTGATCCGTCAACTTGAATCGGGCGAAATCATACACCTTATCTGACATCGCAAGCCTGTTGCCGACATGCTCTCAGAGACACTTTACCGCGTATAAAAGAAAAAAACAGCTACAGTCATATTTGGCGGTGTTATTGGCTAACGGGTTGATTATTTTGCTTTTCGACCAATCTGCGGCAGATTGGCCCAGGAAAGAGTGCGCTAGATTGCAATGGCAAGGAAAAACCTGTGCCTATGCGATGCCGATGGAGAAATTGCTGCAACTGCCGTCACGCAACAGCTAATGTTAGTGACACGAAATACCCGGGATTTTGAGCATTTTCAAAATTTAGCGTTACAAAAATGGTTTGAATAACTAAACTCAAGGTTACACATAACCGCTCACGCGGCAATATAACCTACTATACTTGAAATTAGGTCTCGACTTTTGTGCTAATTTATCTTCCAAAATTCAAGAGAAGTTAAAAATTCACAAATCAATTAATGCGTTTTGGAATTTCTATATCAATTATTTTGATACTCTTACCGGAGTTCGAGATTATTTATTTCGAGGTAACAAGCTTAGGTAAGTTATTTATGATAAACGCAATATCATAAGGTTTAATAATGAATAGCATTAATGAAAAAACATTAAAAATTGCGTTTCACGGCATAGATGACCGCATAAAAAAAATCTTTGTAATGTTTTTGGAAGGTCCGTGTAAAGGAGCTGCTTATGTTGCTTCAGATCCAAAAGATGCTAATGTTGATTTTTTTGACAGTGATATTCCTGCCTCAAGAGCTTTATTGGAAGCGCATCTTGAGAATACTATACAAAAGCCCGTGATCGTGCAATCTTTGCTAGATTTTCAATATGAAGGGATTATAAGTCTTAAAGAACCAGTCACTGTGGATAGTATGCTGCTTGCGTTGGCCCAGGCGAAAAAGTTAATTGATAGTTCGGCGTTTGGAGCAATCCCTTTGGCTTTAAAGGGTGTTGAAGAAACACTTCCAGAACGAAACGATGATGATTTGTTACTGCCCTCTAAAACTTCAAAGAATGAAGTGTTTTTGGAAAAGATTGATGAGCTTCACAATATCAAACCTAAAAGTTTGGAATCCTCTGAAAGTGAAGTTACTAAAGCAGCCAGTCAACAAACAACTATGCAGTTGGATGAAAAAAGCTGTCAAATTTTATTCAAATCAATTGATGATATTGATCTAAACGACCCTAGCCAATTTGAGAATGCCTATTACAACCCATCTAATTTCTATCAGGGTACTGTTCAGTCCGCTATTTCAATTAGCCGAAAAAAAAATCAATCTTACATGTTGCACTCCATCTGGAACCGGATCATTTTATTGCCACAGACAGGGGAAATTTGGCATGATGGCAATGAAGAAGATATAAGGATCTTTGCCGGAATTCCACTTAAACACAATCAAACTAAAAAGTCGCGCCTGCACCTGACACCCATTAGTCCTGAAGTGGCAAAATTAGAAGCAGCTAAAGCAAAGGGTATATTTCAAGGGATGGATGTTTTTTTGTGGAAACTAGCCTGCTGGACTTCAATGGGCCGTTATCCTCAACATATTGATTATACAAAACCCGTTTATTTGCTAAGCCCGCCTGATTTCAATCGATTACTGATAATGCCTCATGCCCAAAGCATTGCAGAATTGCTCAGCCAAGGCCCCAAGACTATGGGCGATATTGCGATAACACTCAATATTAAGCCCCAATTTGTCTTTTTATTTATCAGTGCCCTTGACTCAATCGGTTTGGTTGTTCAAAAAAGTGTGTTGTCGAATCGCTTGTCCGAAACCCTTAAATTTTTTGGATACCCTTCAAAAGGAACAGAGCAATAGTGGCATATTCGTACAAGGCTGGGGGAGCAAAGCGGAAACCCAACAAGCCCACGGTTCACCAAATGCTGGGTTTCATGCCTCAACCCAGCCTACGAGCTGTCATGAGCAAAGTCGAAAGGAATGCGCAGTTCGTTTGTGCAATTACCATGAATCCCCCTCGGATGGTCATTTTTTAATTTGTCATTAATTTACATGTGTTATCTTTGCAGATATAGCTCAATTTAAGGCCAATGCCTTCTTAGCCCTCCGGAAGAAATCCATGTTTACAAGAATTCAATATGTGTGGTTGATTGGTTTGACCGCAGTTTTTTTTACAGCTTATTCGCAAGCAGCGCAAAATATTCCGGTTAATGTCGATAATCCAATTTTTCAGGAGCGAACCGATCAAATTCTAAAAGGGACGAGTTCCAATCGGGAAGTGGTTTTTTCGGCAAACCAAGCGGCTGGCAACATCCTGGTTTCCTTACGATTAAACGGTAAGGAATTTCTGTTCACATATGGCAGTATCAACTTTAAAACAAAGCAACTTGATAGCTTGCAATTGTTGCCGGATAACCAGGAACAGAATAGAAAAACCAAGGCTGATCAGCTCGCATTAAGTGCGCTGTACCGGCAATTACAACCCCAGCTCAATCAATTGAATCCTCTGGAAAACGGCTTACTGACCAGTCTGGATTATTTGCTGAATATGGTGCCAGTCAATGGAGCCTTGAGTACCATTGATTTTAAAAAAGCCAGGGCAGCCACCCGCATCCAACCGAAAGCCTTCACCAATATTTGCAACCAGCGCGGCACGGCAGTGACAGGTAGTTTCGATGACTTGTTCAAAACCTATACGCAAACAAAAATCGTCGGTAATCCGGCGTCCGCTTGTCTGGGCCGTTGCGGCGTGGGTTGTGTGCAATCGGAACCGCAAACCCGGAAGCGGCAGTACACCCAGCAATGTTTTAACCACGATTTATGTACCGGATTTTTCGGTACTGTTTTAGGCCAATGTTCCGACGAATTTACCGCAGCTTCCGATGATTACCTAAATGCGCCGAATTGCAGTTTTTATGTGATCGGGAAGTGGAAGCAATCGTTCGACTGGGAGTGCAATGGCGCGCCGGTTGCCGTCACCATATCGCACTTTGCCAATCATCGTTTCACGACATCTGCCGGACTCGCCGGTACATGGAGCGTTACGGGCAACAAGATTGTCCGCACGTACGATAACGGCATCAAAAATAATGGCACCATTGCCGACACAAACATGAAAATTAGCGGAAGTTTGACCAATGCACAGGGTCGTACCGGTTGCTTTAGCGATAGTTATTTGACGACGCAACCGCTCTGAAAGTAGGAGAGCCGTGATGGAGTTTGCGGAGAATCCGGGATTCAATATTCCCGGATTCCGTTCATTTTATACGGTCTACGGCTAATTTTTAAGAACTTGTTCAAGATTTAAGATTAATAGTACTCTATAAGTTTTTGATAGGGATATTGAATGAGTTATCCAAGCGACATAAGCCGTGAACAGTTCGAGCAGATCAGGTCGATATTGGAATCGGCGAGGAAGAAAACCAAACCGAGGCAAGTTGATCTTTATGAGGTATTTTGTGGGTTGTTGTATGTCCTCAAAAGCGGTTGCCAATGGCGTATGTTGCCGAAAGAATACCCCAAATGGCGGACGGTACACGAATATTTTCTGATCTGGAGCAAGAAGCCGGCCTGTGACCAGCCGAGCGTGCTGGAGGAGGCTTTAAAAAAATCAGGTTGGCGCGGCGCGTTGCCGAAATGGCCGCAAGGCCAAGACCAGTTTCCTGGTGGTTGACGCGCAGAGCGTCGGCAACACCGACACAGCCAAGCGAAAAGGTTACGATGCGGGTAAGAAAGTGTCGGGCATCAAG
>JBGAWU010000097.1:0-7592 GCA_044227425.1 Methyloglobulus sp. | reverse complement strand
ATAAGGCCAGGGCGCCAATTCCAATTCCAAACCCTTTCAGCATCAAGATTGAATAATCCGACAACATCTGCAGACCAAGCGCCAAAACGATTGACGAGGTATCGATTTTTCCGACTGGCGGAATATAACGGCGTAATATTTTTAGCACCGGATGGGTAATCTTGACCAAGAATTGGGATATGGGGTTATAGAAATCAGCCCGACTCCACTGCAACAGGAAGCGCAAAACAATAGCCAGTATATAAAGTGAAATTACCGAGTCGATGATGAATATCAGCGGGTCGGTCATATAATTCGAGTTCATTCGTTTGCTTCCATTTGTTTCGACATTTCAATAGAGCGGTTTCTCGCCGCCTGTAAGGCTTTCGCCACCAATTCGGAAAATCCGCCGCGTTCGAAAGTTTCGATAGCCTGTTGTGTGGTTCCGCCAGGCGAAGTCACTCGCCTTCTAAGCTCTGCCGGCGCCTCCGATGACTCCAGTGCTATTTTGGCTGCCCCTAAGGCAGTTTGCTGAATTAACAACCGTGCCGATGCCTCGCTTAATCCTAATTCAAGCGCCACTTTCTCCATCGCTTCCATTAACAGAAAATAATAGGCTGGACCGCTGCCGGATACGGCTGTGACGGCGTCCAATTCGCTTTCATTTTCCACCCAAAGGGCAATTCCGACGGCACGCATGATCGTCTCCGCCAAATCGCGTTGTCCTTGCGATACGTTGGCATTTGCATGCAAGGCGGTTGCGCCGGTTAATACTAAAGCCGGCGTGTTGGGCATACAGCGCACAATAGCCGTATCGGCACCTAACCACTTCATTAAACCAGCCTGGGTTATTCCCGCCGCTATCGATACGATCAAATGCCTTGTTTGAAGATAAGGGGCAATTTCTTTGGCGACTTGCGCCATAATTTGCGGCTTAACCGCCAATACAACCACATCAGAAGAATCAATGACTTCCTGATTATTCTGGGTAACATTAATACCCAGTTTTGCGGACAAATTAGCCAACGCCTCCGCATTGATGTCCGAAACCCAAAGCTGTTTAGGGTCATGGCCGCTTGCAATCAGCCCGTTAAGGAGACTTGCCGCCATATTGCCACCACCGATAAAACCGATTTTCGTAGTTTTCATGTTTTCTTTGTTTATTGGTAAAGTAAACGTATTCTACCTAATATAAGGACTGAGCAGAAAATCACAAGCTCACCCTTTCGTAATTTAGTGCGGTAAAACCAAGAAAAATCACTACCGGCAATGATCGATACTATTTATATCGAAGAAAATATCCGCCAACATTCACGCGTTGAAGCTATTTTGTCCCGTTTTCCCTCGGCCAGAAAAATTATCTGCGAACGGTACGGCGAGGTTTTCAACCCGAACACCCAGCATTTCCGTCTGCAAAAAATGAAACCGGCATTGATTCTGGCGGAAAAATACAAAAATTTCGTACTTGAAGCCCCCAGAGGTTACGGCATTGGGACACATAGAAATTACTATTTTTCCCACATGATGAATTGCCTGTACGATTGCCGTTATTGTTTCTTACAAGGAATGTACTCATCGGCCTACTATGTCCTTTTCGTTAATTACGAAGATTTCCAAAGCGGAATCAGGCAACTTTGCGAAAGCACCCCTACAGAAGAGATACATTTTTTTTTCAGGCTACGACTGCGATAGCTTAGCCCTGGAACCAATAACCGAATTCGCGGCAACTTTTATTCCATTTTTTGAAACCCTGCCCAACGGCTGGCTGGAATTAAGGACTAAAAGCACCCAAATCAGGAATCTGATGCAACAAGAACCTTTGGACCGATGTATTGTTGCATTCAGTTTGTCGCCGGATGACATTGTAAAAAAAGTTGAAAAAAAAGTGCCGCCATTGGAACGTCGTCTAACTGCCATTGAAAAACTGCAACGGCATGGATGGAAAATCGGTCTACGTTTCGACCCTTTGATCTACCAAACCAACTATAAAGATCTGTACCGTCAACTCTTCGACCAGGTATTCGGCATCGTTGAACTCGACCAGCTGCATTCCGTCAGTTTAGGTTCGTTCCGGTTGCCGGAGAATTATTTCAAAAAAATGCAAAAGCTTTATCCGGATGAAAAACTGTTTGCCAGCCCGCTGGCAAACAAAAACGGTATGGTTTCATACCGACAAAACCTGGAAGCCGAAATGATCGAATTTGCTAAAGCAGAAATATTAAGCTTTATTCCACTTACGAAATTTTTTCCATGTCTTCTTTAAAGCGTACGATACTGCTTACTGGGGCAAGCTCGGGCATTGGTCGCGCTATCGGCAGGCGCTTACTTGAACAGGGCCATATCGTCATCGGTATCTCCCGCGACAGCAGCCGGTTCGAAACGGCGAGGGAAAATTTTTATCCCATACAACTCGATTTAGCAGATCTACACGCTTTACCCGAAAAGATCAGGGAATTGGTGGCGCAGTTTCCGATGCTGGATGCCGCTGTATTTTCAGCGGGCGCAGGGCGGTTCGGTTCTCTCGAAGAATTTTCCTATTCCCAAATACAGGCTTTGATGGACATCAATTTCACCAGCCCTATCTTTTTAACGCGAGGCTTGCTCCCTACCCTTAAACGCAAAAACCGTAGCGATTTGATTTATATCGGTTCGGAAGCGGCGTTAAAAGGCAGCCGTAAAGGAACTGTCTATTGTGCCAGCAAATTTGCTTTACGCGGTTTTACCCAAGCCTTAAGGGAGGAATGCAGTAAAGATAAGGTGCGGGTTTGCCTGATCAATCCCGGCATGGTGAAAACGGGATTCTTCGATAACTTATCGTTTTCACATGGCGACGATCCAACCAATTATTTACTGGCAGAAGATATTGCGGAAGCAGTTTCCTATGTTATCGACTCAAGGGCGGAAATGGTCATTGATGAAATTACTCTCAATCCCGCAAATAAAGTGGTCAGAAAAAAATAAGCCCATCATCTAGCACCGGTTTTTGCTTAAACAACCGTCAACAGCACCCCAAAGGGGTTTTGTGAATTCTTAATCAATCCAATCGGGACAAATTGTTTCTTATAGCCTAAGCTATGTAATGATTATTCAGAGAAATACGGCCCATCCCCAAAAATTAAAAAAAACACCAAATATCTGATGATTAAATTTTATATTGCAATAATTATAACGGCATTGTTGCCCGCACAAAGCATCGCCGCTGATACTCCAGCCACCAAACCCGCGAACCAAGAACCGCAGTTTGAAGAAAACCTGTACTCCTTAAAAGACTTAACCGGTGTCTATATCGTCCTCGATTATGTGAAAAAATCCAGCGAAAAAAGCCACCTTTCCGTTAACCCCAATCTGGAACAGGAAATTAAAAAACGTTTGGAAAGTGTTGGGCTTAAGTTGCTGACCAAAGACGAAATGCTAAAAACACCGGGAAATCCACAACTGGATATATATCCCAACTATCCCGCGCATCTTTCCGCCGCTCAAAATGAATCCAATACAGAAGTTCCCGTACCTAATCTAATGCCTAACCATCAATGTTGCTACACGAGCATATGGGGTTCGTTTTCCCAAAGCGCGGAGATAACCCGTAAAACCGGCAATAAGTACCGCTTAAGCACCTGGGGTAATGGGAGCAATACCGACTCTTGCGACACCCTCGGCGAATGGATGAGCGACGCAACCCTGAAAATAATCGATAAATTTATCGGCGATTTTAAAAAATCGCAGGAAATGAAACAAAAAGCCCAATCGAAACAACAAACAGAATTGGAAGGCTTAACTATTTCCGACATGGCGCCGGAAACGAAATACGTCAAAGTCAAAAAAGCTGATGACACCAAAGGTATGACGTGCGACACCGCATTTATGGTTTACGCCCAAATATTTAAAAAGGGGACATCGTCGGTCAGCACAACAAAAGATCCTTTAATGGAAAAACTGGCTTCCCACATGTTGGCCTGTAAAAACTACCGTTACCGGATAGAAACCCGTTCAGACAAAGGCGGCAATGGTGAGGCGCAAGAACTCTTGTCAGCGCGCCGCGCCATTTCTTTACATAATTATTTAATCGGCAAGGGCGTAGAAGAAGAACAATTTGAAATGCGCTTTTTCGGCAGGCGAAAAACTAAAAGCAATGACAGCGAAGAAGATGTCATTATTACGCCGATTGGCCAGTGATAACCAAGGATTGCAATATTAACTTTAAGCTGGGATTATCAAATTTAGTAGCCCTGGGAGGCAAACCGTGCGGAATTTAATTCTTTTATTATCTTTTCCATTTCTTCTTTTTTCAGGATTCGCAGAAGCCGATGCGATTGTTTTGAACCAAGTGGGATATCTACCGGACTGGCCTAAGATTGCTTTTCTGGTTAATTCGAACGGAAAGACGAAAAGTGCGGAATTACTGGATGCAAACGACCGCCACAGCGCGTTCAAATTCAAAACCGGATCTAACAAAAAAGATGCACAAACCAAGGATGTTCTACAGGAATTAAATTTCTCCGCTTTTACAAAACCTGGGCGCTACATCGTCAAAGCAGGGAATGTTGAGTCGCATCCGTTTTCGATTGGCGATGATATTTATCAACAACCATTGAAGTTACTTTTACGGTCCTACTATTTGCAACGTTGCGGGATCAAAATCGAAGATGCGGCCACTGGGCTTAATCATGCCGCTTGCCATTTACATGACGCTGTAATTTTCAGGGATGATAACACCCACAAAACCGGCGATATTGTGCCAAGCACAGGCGGATGGCACGATGCGGGCGATTACGGCAAATACATTGCGACCACAGCGGTGACCATCGGTCGTCATCTTGCTTTGTATGAAGATTTTCCAGCACTTTTCAGCAACTTTCGTTTCGATATTCCGGAAAGCGCTAATTCGGAACCGGACATCTTGGATGAAATGCAAGTGGGTTTGGATTGGATGCTCGCCATGCAGCGTTCGGACGGTGCTTTGTACCGTAAAATCGGCGGTGATACGTGGCCGAAAGGTTTGACGCCCGACAAAGACATGCAAAAACGTTTTATTTATCCCATCACTACCCCTGAAACCGCTAAAGCGGCAGGGGCTTGGGCGATGGCCGCACGGGTTTACCGGCAGTCTCAACCGGAAAAGGCGGCAAAATATCTCGAAGCGGCAAAACTCAGCTGGCGTTTTCTGGAAACTATCGACCAACAATTTTTCGATTATAAAGAAGGCGATAATAAAGGCTCCGGCCCTTATATGTACAACAAAACCGATAACGACCTCTCGTTGACCTACGATTGGGATGACCGCTTATGGGCAGCGGTTGAATTATTTATCGAAACAAATGAAGACAAATATAAGGACTATATAGAAAAAACACTACCGGACGCCCAACTCAACCCTTACGAATGGAAAGATCCTTCCGCGCTGGCGATGTCCCATATTCTGTTTCATCCTAAGCTACAATCCTATAAACAATGGCGTTTATTAACTGAAAAGAAATTTTTAGCCAGGGCCAAAAAGCTGCTCGGGAACATGGCAGCCAGCGGCTACCGTATTGCCAATAACCGCTTTGTGTGGAGTTCAAATAAGATTACGGCGGAAGAAGGCATCATCCTGATTGCTGCCTACAACCTTACCCATAATACCGATTACCTCAACGCAGCAACCGCACAATTGAATTACCTTTTAGGCCGCAATCATTTTAATTTGTCGTTTGTTTCTGGGGTCGGGACGAATTCGGTTGCAAACGTCAGCCATATTTATCTAGTGGCGACTAAATTAAAGCTTCCCGGATTATTCGTCGGCGGCCCTAACGAATTGGAACAGTCCGGCATCGGTCCCAAAAACAAAGGGCCGCTGAGTTACGTGGACGACGCCAGATCCTATGCAACCAATGAGTACGCCATCGATTACAACGCATCAATTATCGGGTTATTAGGGACATTACTCTCTACACCTTACCCAATGGCTAAGCATTAAAATTGCTTTGTTTCCATCTACATTAATAAAAGAACGTAAACGGGGGAACGATGACATTATCAAAAACTGACTGGCGCTATCCTGAAGATGGTTCAACCCGCGATTTAAGGCTCGATTTTATGCGAGGCTTTGTTATTCCATTGCTGATTGTCAGCCATTTTGATTATTTTTCACTTTTCATGTACATCGGCTGGGAGCGCATCGGCGTAATTTCAACGGCCGAAATATTTGTAACGTTGGCCGGTATCGTCGTCGGCATGGTGTATGGCAAAAAATTTAACAAGGATGGATTCGACGCTTGTCTGGCTTCTCTCTTAAGCCGAGCTGGGCAACTTTACCGCGTAAACGTCTTTATCATCTTGGTGATTGGCTTATTACGTTACGCACCTTTCATCGATACAACGGCAGTCACGACTTTTCATGACCCTTACCGTAACATCGATTATCCCCTGTACCCTTCCAAGGATGACGGGTTCTTCCGTTTATTGAGTTCGGCATTAATGTTGCGTTGTGGGCCGCACCAGTTCCAGATAATCGGCCTGTATGTCGTGCTTTTCGCTTTGGTGACACCAATAGTATTTTGGATGTTGGAGAGAAAGCAAATCAAATTACTATTAGGCATTAGCTGGATATTGTATTGGTTTAATTTTGGCGTACCGGAATCCCAAGTTGCGACAGCGGAAATTCGCTGGACCGGCGCCCAATTCGAATACGCGTTCCCGTTAATTGCCTGGCAGTTAATCTACATACACGGAATTGTTGCCGGTTATTATAAAAAAGAACTTATCGCATTTTTCCAGGGTGCTTACGGCAAATTGATTATATATTCAGCATTTTTTCTTAGTTTTTGTTTTTTTATCCTAACCCTTAACCATCCTATAAAGGAGTTTGCCGATTGGACTAAACTCTCTTTTATCCCACCGGAAACTTTTGAACATCTTTATTTTAATTATTTTCAAAAATACAAATTGGGTCCGGGACGTTTGCTGAACATGGTAACCGTGTTTATCAGTATTTATGTTCTGTTGACCTTGTACTGGAAGCCATTTAACCGTGCTTTTGGCTGGTTTTTAATCCCGTTGGGCCAAGCTTCGCTCTATGTATTTTTTGTCCACATTTTTTTACTGCTACTTGTCAGCAATACACCCTTTCCCGGCTACCACGATTTTTGGGTAAATACGGCAATACATTTCGTCGTACTTACCTTGATCTGGGTCATGGTAACGAAGCAATTTTTATTTCGCTGGATTCCAAGGTAGAAACGTAAACGATGTTTTTCTCGACCAGTTGCCCATTATTTTGCTGAATCAGTGATGACATCAAGGCCGCAAACCGTGGCCTAACGGCAGGGGCAAGATTGAATCGGTCAAGTTCGTCCATCGGTCATTGAATTATTAATAAAATACTGAATTACTTAATATTTATTGGTTAAAGGACTGTTGCGCACTCGTCTCAAAACGTACCCGTTGTTAGGATTCAGTAACCGCGATAAACGCTGCCAACCCACGCCCGCTACCAGCCATTCTCATTGCGAACGGCTAATACTAAAACTAGCAGTATCCACCTTGGGCCAAACAAAACCGCCCCGGTGCAAGCGCCGGTGACACATGTCAATCATCTCCTAAAATTGAGCCACAGCGACTTCAGGTCAACTGTTTTC
>JBGAWU010000096.1:0-7613 GCA_044227425.1 Methyloglobulus sp. | reverse complement strand
CAAACTCCAAGCCGTTATCGAAGGTGATGGTTTGACCCAGTTTTCACGCCTTGCAGATGGCCTATCGCCGCTTGCGCCAAGGCATCGGCTTGCTTGCCGGCCAGCTTTATGATGATGGTATACAAGGTGCGTCGATCCACCAAAATCAACAAAGCGCCTTTCCTGTCTTTGCCAATGACCGCAACCGTATCGCCCCCCCCTACTTGTGTCCTTGTATCTAAAACCCTGTCATGGTTAGCTACCCTGACATTTGATTCCGAGCATTTCTTTTTGATTATTTGTTCAAGAATAATCTGATCCTTTGTTTTTTAACTCATTTGCCCTATATCGTCCCAACCATTAAAATTAAACCACAGCTATTACCTCAAAACCGGCAACCCCGAGTCCACCCCTAAATTCTGCGCCCGATGCCGTAAATAATGGTCCATCAGCACAATCACCATCATGGCTTCGGCAATCGGTGTGGCGCGGATGCCGACGCAGGGATCGTGGCGGCCTTCGGTAATGACTTCCACCGGCTCGCCGTGGATATTGATGCTGCGTCCGGGCAAACGCAAGCTGGAGGTCGGTTTCAAGGCGATGCTGGCGGTAATGGGCTGGCCGCTGCTAATACCGCCTAAAATACCGCCGGCGTGATTGCTTAAGAAGCCGTCGGGCGTAATCTCATCGCGGAATTGCGTCCCTTTCGCTTCGATGCAACCGAAACCGCCGCCGATTTCCACGCCTTTCACCGCATTGATGCTCATCAAGGCATGAGCTAAATCCGCATCCAGGCGGTCGAAGATTGGCTCACCTAAACCAGGCGGCACGCTGGTGGCGACGACTTCTATCCGCGCACCAATGGATTCACCTTCCTTGCGCAAAGCATCCATATAAGCTTCCATCTGGGCAACTTTATCCGCATCCGGGCAAAAGAAAGGATTACTATCGATAATATCCCAATCGACGGTTTCGATTTTGATCGGCCCGAGTTGTGACAAATAACCGCGTATCTCTATCCCCGCAATCTCACGCAGATATTTCTTGGCAATGCCCCCCGCCGCCACCCGCATCGCAGTTTCCCGCGCCGAGGAACGCCCGCCGCCGCGATAATCCCTGAAGCCGTATTTGTGCTGGTAAGTGTAATCAGCATGGCCGGGGCGGAATGTTTCGGCGATTTTGCCGTAGTCCTTGGATCGCTGGTCGGTATTTTCGATGATTAATCCAATCGGCGTTCCTGTGGTCTTACCTTCGAATACGCCGGACAGGATTTTAACTTCATCGGCCTCGCGCCGTTGCGTGGTATGCCGCGAGGTACCGGGTTTGCGCCGGTCGAGATCGTGTTGTAAATCTTGTTCCGACAACGCCATGCCCGGTGGGCAACCGTCGACGATACAGCCGATAGCCGGGCCGTGGCTTTCGCCAAAGGAGGTAACGGTAAATAATTTTCCTATGGTGTTTCCGGACATATCAATACTTTGTATTAAACGAGAGCGTTTGTAAAATCATCATGGTATTCAGCAACTTGTTCTGCTGTCAGCAAAAACACGCCATCGCCGCCACGCTCGAAATCAAGCCAATAAAACGGCACATGGGGGAAGGTCTCTTGCAACGTTTCCGCGCTACTGCCGACTTCTACGACCAATATCCCGTTCGACGTTAAATAATCTTTGGCTTCAGCTAGGATGCGGATTACGAGATCCAGCCCTGTTAAGCCGGCAATAAAACCCATTTCAGGTTCGGCATGGAATTCAGGGGGTAATTTCCGCCATTCTGAAATCGCAACATAAGGCGGATTGCTGACGATAATATCGTACTGTGCATCCGGCAAGGCATTGAATATATCGGATTCATACAACTCAATTTCATCGACCAGATGATGTTTTTCCAGATTAATCATTGCGACAGCGAGTGCTTCCAGCGATTTATCGACCGCATCCACTTCGGCTTCAGGGAAAGTATAGGCGCAGGCAATGGCAATGCAGCCGCTGCCGGTGCATAAATCCAAAATACGCTCGACCTGATCTTCTTCAACCCAAGGCGCGAAACGCTGCTCGATAAGTTCGGCTATCGGCGACCGCGGCACCAGCACCCGCTCATCGACATAAAAAGATAAACCGGCGAATATCGACTCATGGGTTAAATAAGCGGCAGGCTTGCGCTGGTTGATCCGGCGTTCGAAAACGTTGACGATTGCTTGCTTTTCCTGAAGGGTGAGCGTGGCTTGCAAATAAAATTCGCTCAAGTTATAGGGCATGTGCAAGGTATGCAACACTAACGCCGCCGCCTCATCCAACGCCGAAGCGGTGCCATGGCCGAAGTTCAAATCGCCCTCGACAAACCGGCTTGCGCCCCAGCGGATAAAATCGCGCAAGGTAGTCAGGGAAGACATTACGTCTGATGATACTGGATGCATAGCTTGGGTCAAATTCGGCAAAAAACGGCATTTTAAACCAAAGCAGCATCGGCGGGGGAGATTTCGGATGTTCCAGGAAGAATGTCGGTTACTTTTAACGCATGCGCTTCTTACGAGATAAGTGTCAATCCATAGTTACTTAATAAAAATTTCATTTGACGATTGAATCTTCTAGTTTTATCTCTAACTGAATAAGTTCTTTGCTTAAATCTTTGGTCCCGTTATCGCCCTTTTGTGGTTTGATATTTTTGTTTATCGACTGTCTGGTTTTTTTCACAGTTCTCACATGATCTCTATTAAATTGATTTTTAATAGCTTTTATTGATTTTTCGGTTTTTGTTGTTTCGATTTCGCCAACCGCCCAATAAGGACCACTACATTGTTCCGGTATTGCATAGCTTAGATTAACGGGATTGTTCTCAAGCTCTGCTCCGCTGAAATGAACCTTATCGCCAATTTTAAGCCGTGCTATTTCCACACCAGTATGAATATGCCTGACGACAATCTCCCGATCTCTAACGTTAAAATCAAACCAGCCCGGCCAGATTATCAAAAATTCCTTTTCACCAGAAGCGATGCGCAGACATTCGTCTTGCAATACCAACTTACCTGTAATTTCATACAATAAATCGGTTTCATTTTTGACCGTTTGGAATAATTGAAACTGAGGAAAGTAAACTGTCTTGGTTTTAACCGTATTGTCAGGTTCGGCGCTTTCCTCCGCACAAACGACGGCAGGTATATACAAAGACTCAAGTAACAATAGCGTGATCAATAGACGTGAAGTCATTTTTACTTGCCTCATAACAGCGTTAATTTACAAGGAAATGATGTTCCGTTGAACTCGGAAAGGCTATATTCCCCGCCGCCCAGATTCAACAGTATTTTACTGCAATTCGTGGTTCATCGAGGACAAAAGCTTAGATATGTAGTTACCAACGCCGTTAAGTTAAATAACGGTCCGTTCGCCCTGAGTTTGCCGAAGGATGAACAGGTTAACATAACGTCATTGCTACAATTTCTCTGCTAATCATTATTAAGAGCTTCAAGATATTTGTTTTTTACACAATCCATAATTTCACTGTCAACTCCCGCCATTATTTTTCAAGCGATTCGCTTTGGCTTGCAATTCACCCATTACGGCATTTAGTTTCTCCATAAACTCCTGCCGGTTGCCCGGCCAATGGATCGGTTCGCCAACAAAAGCATCGATAAAAAACGGCACCAGAATGATTTCACCTTTCGGCAAGGCTTTACCGAGTCCGTAGAAAAACACGGGAATGACCGGCACGTTGGGGCGTTCCGCAATGATAGAAGCAATGCCGTTCTTCATTTTGCCGAAATTCTCCGGCTCGCCGCGTGTGCCTTCCGGAAAGAAAATCAAGATGTCGCGACGGTCGAGCGCAGAAAAAATAGGCGCTAACACATCCCTTGCCGATGTTAACAGGTTCCTGTCGATGGGAATAATACCGACAATATTCAGTGCCAACCATTTCAGCCAACGGTTCTTAAAAAAATAATCGGCGGCGGCAACCGGGTGCACCTTCGCCACGACATTTTGTGGAAATAGCGACATCAATGCCAAAGCGTCGAGATGGCTGTTGTGGTTGGCTACGACAATGGCTGGGCCTTGCCGGGGCAGGTGCTCACGGTTTCGGGTATTGATGCCCAAAACAATCCATACCAAAGGTTTTACAATCAGCAAATAGAATAACTGCCGCAACATATCCGCTCAATAATGCAGATAATAGACATAATGGAAAAACAGCGGCGCTGTATACGTCAAACTGTCCAGCCGGTCGAGAATACCGCCGTGTCCAGGCAAAATAGTACCGCTATCCTTAACGCCCAAGTCGCGTTTCAAGGCGGAAACGGTAACATCGCCGATAAATCCCGCCAACCCGATCAGCAGCCCTGCGCCAGCCGCCTCATAAATCGATAGCGGCGACAGGAACGGTGCAAGCAGCACCGCCAATAGTGCTGTCGTCAATACGCCACCCCCAAACCCGGCGACAGTTTTGCCTGGACTAACCTTGGGGATGATCTTGCGTTTACCGTAAGCCTTACCCCAAATATACTGACTGACATCGTTGATTTCGGTTAAAAACACCAGATAAACCAATAGCCCTGCCGAACCACCCGCCGGATTGTTTTCTGTCGGCAGCACCAGCAAATAAGCCATGTGGCTTAAGCTGAATACCGTAATCATCAAACCCCAGTGAACCGTCCCGACCGCCCGCAGAAACCCTTGCGTTTCACCGATCAACACCATCCGCATCGGTAAAAACAGCAGCATATAAACGGGTATAAAGATGATAAACGTACCGTACCACGCCGTCCAAACCCAGTAGTATTGCATCGGGACGGCAAGATACGCCCAGAACAGGACGCGATGGTCGGCACGGCGGGTCGGAATCAGCGACAGATATTCCTTAAACGCCAGAAAGCTGACAAGGCCGAAAACCAGCACGGAGACCATCCTGTTAAACAGCACAGACAAGGCGAAAACTCCCGATATCCACCACCAAGTTTTAATGCGTAGCCGTAATTCGCGGTAATCGCGTTCCGGCCTGAGTTTAACCAGCGCAACAGAGACCAAACTGGCAACGACCAATAAAGCGCCCATCACCCAAAAGGCAATACGGACACTTTCCGGAAATACCATCCAATTCATGCGCCGATTTCGTCTAACGCACAGCGAGTACGGTTAACGATTGTCGCCATCGTGAGAATCAACACTATGCCGAATAACTCATTCAGCCAGGAACCGGATGGCATACCCAACCCCAACGCCAAGGCAATTGCGCCGAATACGAAAGCCCGGTCGCTTTTACCCATCGGCCCGTCGTAGCGGCGGCTTGCGCCGATTTGGACAGCAATCACACCGGTCATTTCGCTAATAATCGCTGCTATCACCAGAATGACGACGATCCAAAGATTGATTTCGGGCAATAAGGCAAACGGCAAATACAAGGCCGCATCGGAAACCACGTCGCACAATTCGTTCAAAACCGCACCCAGGGGGCTTTTCATTCCGTGTTCCCGCGCCAGCATACCGTCAATCGCATTCAACGCCATGCGGACGAACATCACGGCAGGTACGATTACATAGATGCCGGTTTGCGGTCGACAAAAGGCCAGGACCACCCCGGTAAGCAGCGATAAAGCCAGGGCGGAAAGCGTCACTTGATTGGCCGTAATGCCAAATGCGGCGAGTTTTGCCGTTAAAGGCCGGAGCAAATTCTGGAATGCAGGCTTAATGCTGTAGATGCTGGGCATGTGAATTCCTTATCCAGCGCTACCCATCTTAATCAATTTCTTCGATGAAGGTATTTTCGATAGGCACTTGTATGTAGTGCTTTTTCTCATCCCAGAAATAATAATAACCCTTATCCGTCGATGTCACCTTCCCATTGTTGATTTTCCAGGTTTTTGAGACGGTGCCATTAGCGAAAGTAACGAGGTAATTGCCATCCATGAATTCAACAATTTTCCTGGACAGTTGGTTTTGCGCATCTTGGGTGCAACCGGCAACCCATATGAATGCCGTTAAACAGAAAATTTTTTTCATAGGTATAGACCTTTTCTTAAAGGATAATGAAACAGAAATGACCTGATAAATGATACCGTAAGAAAGGCTGCGTTGCGTTAAAGAAAACGGGAAAGGGCGGGACATGGTGCCCAGGGGCAGAATCGAACTGCCGACACAGGGATTTTCAGTCCCTTGCTCTACCGACTGAGCTACCTAGGCGGGTCTACAAAAGAGCGACATTAGACGCGATAATGCCGTTCGAGTCAATAGGAAAAGTGTTATTACGGCAGATTTGCATCCGCAGGCGGTGGTTCATTGCGAAACCAGCCGACAATTGTATAATCCTAGTTGACAATCGAAAAAACTATCTAACTTGTCTAACGCCACTATTTTTTAGCCATTGCTACAAATTTGCTACAAGTTTTTAACCTGCAATGCCCGTTGCTCGCTATGCTAGCACGGGTAATTTTCCACGGGAAGTTTTTTAGCATTGCACCATGAACCTCTAACGGATTAACTATGGTTTGGCTGGTAAGCCGCTAGGCATAAGGGTTTAGCGTGGACGGTTAAAGTTATTTTCGCTGGCCTACGATGCTGGAAATCCCTTGCGCGTAATTTAGGGTATCGCCGCCGGGTATGTGTGTTAGGTTTTAGAAAATGAAAGAACTAACCAACACCCAAACAATGTCATCACTCGAAATCGCAGAGTTGACGGGTAAACGTCATGATAATGTTATACGTGATATACAAGCCATGCTTACAGAACTTGGGGTTAGTGCATCCAAATTTGGATGCACCTACAAAGACGTTCAAAACAAAGACCGCCCATGCTTCAAACTCCCCCGCCGTGAAGTCGAAATCTTGATTACTGGATATTCAACCGTGCTACGGGCAAAAGTGATTGATCGGTTAAAAGTGTCAACAACACCCTTTAGGGTGTTGTTGACACTACGAGCAGGGTTTTTGACGTTATTTAAAAATCATTGCCCGTAGCTAAACTTGCCGGTTCAACACCACGAGCATATCGACGTAAAAGGACAACCTAACCTTATCCTGTAAATCTTCCAAATCTTCAAGCTCATAACCGCACTTGTACCAGTCCAAAGCTTCGTTAACGTCCGCCCCTAAACCTTGACCACGCAAAAGGCCAACCATCCATTGTAGGTTAGTTAAGCTGACATCCTGCCCGCTAAGTGTAGTTTCTTGATTTAATAACCGTCATTTCTTGCACTTATCCGGTTTTTTCGTCTCGGATTAACTGATTCTATAAATTCAGTTTTTCTCACATTAATTGCAACGACATTTATCCATCTCAGATTATGTGATTTTATCAAAAACGATTTCTCACTTTATTTGATTCTATCCCTGCCTAAAGCGAAAACAAATTGAACGGATCGTAGACCGTATTTTATAAAATCCCAAGCTTATGAATTTCCTTGGTGAACTCATCGGCCCTGGCTGCGGGTAATTGCCCGTTGAAATAGGCCTTGATTTCGCTTCTTCTGGCATTCAGGTGTTCACATAAAGCGGCGATATTGTAGCCGTGCCGTGCTAATTTCGGCTCCAGGGTATTCAATTCCGGAGACAGCACCGACTCGATGATTTCAGTATCGACCGGTTTTGTGCCTGTGGTGGCTCCCTTGATAAAGGCGAGCGTCAGGTAATGGCAAATTTGCAACGGCGTGA
>JBGAWU010000095.1:0-7665 GCA_044227425.1 Methyloglobulus sp. | reverse complement strand
GACCGGGGATTGAGTAATATCCAAATCTGCCTTGTTTAGCGCCGCCAACAAGTCGCCGGTCATCCAGTTCGCGCATAATTTCGCTTCGCAACCGGAAACCTTGACCAAGGCTTCGAAATAATTCGCCAATGGGCGCGATGACGTCAAAATGACTGCATTTTCGTTATCCAGGCCGTATTGATCCTTGAAGCGTTGTTTTTTTGCATCCGGCAACTCGGGCAATTGCGCTTTAATTTGCGTCTTGAACTCTTCGCTAATGTGAACGGGCAATAAATCGGGATCGGGAAAATAACGGTAGTCGTTCGCCTCTTCCTTGCCGCGCATGGAACGGGTTTCATCCTTATTGGCATCGTACAGTCGCGTTTCCTGAACAACTTTCCCGCCGCTTTCAATCAGTTCAATCTGGCGCTCGATTTCGTGGTTGATGGCTTTCTCGACGAATTTAAAGGAATTGATATTCTTGATTTCGGCACGGGTGCCGAACTTTTCCTGTCCTTTCGGGCGAACCGACACATTTGCATCACATCGGAACGAACCTTCCTGCATATTGCCGTCGCAAATCCCCAGATAACGCACCAATTCATGTAGTTTTCGCATGTAGGCAACCGCTTCCCTGGCCGAGCGCATATCCGGCTCGGATACAATTTCCAGCAAGGGCGTCCCGGCACGGTTTAAATCGATGCCGCTCATGCCGTGAAAACTTTCGTGCAACGATTTGCCGGCGTCTTCTTCCAGGTGCGCACGGGTTATGCCAATGCGTTTGGTTTCGCCGTCCACTTCTATATCTAAATGACCGTTACCGACGATGGGCAATTCGAACTGGCTGATCTGGTAGCCTTTCGGGAGATCGGGGTAAAAGTAATTCTTCCTAGCAAACACCGAATAAGGCGCGATTTCGGCATCGATAGCCAAGCCAAACTTTACTGCCATCGTCACCGCTTGTTCATTCAGCACTGGCAACACACCGGGCAGCCCCAGGTCAACCGCGCATGCCTGGGTGTTAGGCTCCGCCCCGTAAGCTGTTGCCGCCCCTGAGAAAATTTTCGAACGGGTCGCAAGCTGGGCGTGGATCTCCAACCCGATCACGGTTTCCCATTTATGCCCTTCAGGGTACTCGTGCCCTTCAGAGTATTTATACCCTTCAGGGGATTTATGCCCTTGAGTATTGGGTTGTACTTGCGGATGCTCCATAAATACTCCTATTCAAACCCTTTCGGTAATTGTGTATGACAATCGCTAACCAATTGATATTGATGGGCAATGTTTAATAGTTTTGCTTCGGCAAAATAATTGCCTATGATCTGCAAACCGACCGGTTTATTTTGCGAAAAACCGACGGGCACGGACATGGCGGGTAAACCGGCAAGGTTAATCGCAATGGTATAGATGTCGGACAGATACATTTCAATCGGGTTATCTATTTTTTCTCCGATACCGAACGCCACCGTCGGGGCAACCGGTCCCATCAGACAATCGACTTCCGCCAGGGCTTTCTTGAAATCTTCACTGATTAAACGGCGTATCTTTTGCGCTTTCAGGTAATAAGCATCATAGTAACCCGCCGATAAGGCATAAGTCCCCATCAGGATACGGCGTTTTACTTCCTTACCGAACCCCTCCCCTCTTGAACGGGTATACAAATCCGCCAAATCTTGCGGGTTAGCGCAGCGGTGACCAAAACGCACCCCGTCGAACCGCGACAAATTAGCCGAACATTCCGCAGGGGCAATAATATAGTAGGCAGGAATCGCCAATTTAAGGTTAGGTATGGATACTTCTTTAACTTCCGCGCCCAATTTCTTAAATTCTGCTATCGACCGCTCGATGACCGTAGCGACATCGTTATTAAGGCCATCGCCGAAGAACTCTTTCGGGAGTCCAATTTTTAAGCCCTTAATATCGTTCGGCAATCCCGCCAAGTAATCTGGAACAGGCAAATCCACGCTGGTCGAATCTTTTGGATCGAACCCCGCCATCGTTTGCAACAAAATGGCGGCATCTTCGGCGCTACGCGCCATCGGCCCGCCTTGATCCAAACTGGACGCATAAGCAATCATGCCATAACGTGAAACCCGGCCATAGGTTGGCTTTAACCCGGTAATTCCGCAAAACGCCGCCGGTTGTCGTATGGAACCGCCGGTATCCGTACCTGTTGCACAAACCGCCAGCCGCGCCGCCACCGCAGATGAAGAACCTCCAGACGAACCGCCCGGAACTGAGTCCGTATGCCAGGGATTCCTGACCGGCCCGTAGAAGCTGGTTTCGTTGGATGAACCCATGGCGAATTCGTCCATGTTCAGTTTACCGAGCATGACCGCACCGGCATCATTCAATTTTTCAACGGTTGTAGCATCGTAAGGCGCGGTAAAATTAGCCAGCATCTTCGAGCCACAGGTCGTCAGCACACCCTGCGTACAAAAAATATCTTTTTGCGCAATCGGTATGCCGGCCAACAACGACGAATCGCCTTCGGCAATTCTCGCGTCCGCCCGCTGGGCAGCTTGCAGCGCCGAATCTTCAGTTACCGTTATATAACAATTCAGCTGCCCGTGTTGTTTGATCCTGGCTAAAAACGCCTGGGTCAGCTTCACGCTCGTAAAATCCCCTGAACGCAAGCCTTTTGCTAATTCTTTAATCGACTTATTATGCACGTCAATCCCTTATTCAATAACTTTAGGCACTAGATAAAGGCCGTCTTCAACCAACGGTGCAATCGTTTGAAAATTTGCACGATTGTCCGTTTCTGTCACTTCATCAATCCGTAACCGCTGAATTTGATCCATTGGGTGCGCCATCGGAAGGACGCCATCGGTATCGGTTTCGCCCATTTGCTCCATCAAAGCCAACATGTTGGACAAATCCTGGGCGTAAGCGTCGATATCCCGATAATCGATGCCCAGTCTGGCTAAATAAGCAATTTTCTTTACATCATCTGCCGTTAATAACATCTTCAACCTGATTAAAACTAAACTAATAAAATATGATACTTTATATCTTGCCCGAATACCCGCTTGATTGATAAAGTATGCAGGTTTTATTCCCTTCTCTCTGAACGCAGGTAAAAAATGTTCAAAAGAATTCGCGGTCTGTTTTCTAACGATCTGTCCATCGATCTTGGAACCGCCAACACCCTGATCTACATCCCCGGACAAGGCATCGTCCTCAATGAACCTTCCGTGGTTGCTATCAAGGAAGACAAGGTTCGCGGCACCAAAAGCATTGCCGCCGTCGGCACCGAAGCCAAACAAATGCTGGGCAGGACTCCGGGCAACATCACCGCTATCAGACCATTGAAAGACGGCGTGATCGCCGATTTTGCCGTTACCGAGAGAATGCTTCGCTTTTTTATCGAAAAAGTCCATAAAAGCAAACTCCTTCGCCCTAGCCCGCGGATTTTGATTTGTGTCCCTTGCGGATCGACCCAGGTGGAACGGCGCGCTATCCGTGAATCAGCGGCGATGGCGGGCGCCCGCGAAGTATTTTTAATTGAAGAACCCATGTCCGCAGCTATCGGCGCCGGACTTCCTGTCGATGAACCCAGCGGATCGATGGTCCTGGACATCGGTGGCGGAACTTCCGAGGTCGCCATCATTTCGATAAACGGTATTGTTTATTCCAACTCAGTCCGGATAGGCGGCGATAAATTTGACGAAGCCATCATTAATTATGTCCGCAGAAACTACGGCACATTGATCGGCGAATCGACGGCAGAAAGGATTAAGCTGGAAATAGGTACGGCATATCCCGGTAGCGAAGTCCGGGAAATTGAAGTCAAAGGCCGTAACCTGGCAGAAGGCGTTCCCCGCAGCTTCGCCTTAAACAGTAACGAAATCCTGGAAGCCTTACAAGATCCTTTATCCGGTATCGTTAGCGCGGTAAAAATTGCGTTGGAGCAAACACCACCGGAATTAGGTTCCGACGTAGCCAGCAGGGGAATTTATTTAACCGGTGGTGGCGCCTTGCTGAAAGACCTCGACCGTTTAGTTGCGGAAGAAACCGGCCTGCCCGTCCACATCGCCGACGACCCTTTAACCTGCGTCGCCAGAGGCGGAGGCATGGTACTGGAAATGCTGGATAAAAAGGGTATGTCCGCTTACTCGTTCGAGTAAGCTTAAAAAAGTTTATCCATTCGGACAAAACCTGTTAGGTTGATTGCCGATGGATTAACCATCCCTATTCGATTTTTTTGCTAAAAACACGGTTTTATTTCCTTTTAGCTTGTTGGAAAACATTGGTTTAAATTGGGTAAAGCCTATCTAAACCCAAACCAATAGCGATAAAATATAACTATATTTATTAGTTAGGAAAGTCCGGGGCTATGCAGGGCTATCCGTATGCCGAAATCACAAAACGGAAGAAATCCCAATGTGCCTTTATTTGGCATTTCCTTAATTTAAACGAGAGTTCCCGCCATAAAACTGTTATTTGCCGAAGGCCCATCCATCCATGTTCGGTTGCTGCTTGCAGTGATGGCTTCCATTGGCTTGTTAATGATCGAACACCTAAGCCCTCGCATTGATCCGTTTCGCGCCGGGCTTTCGCTTGCCATTGACCCAATCCGGTATTTGACCGATCTGCCTAGCGAAATCAGCGGCCGAATCGGCGGCTCGCTCCAATCAATTTCGTCATTAAGGGAGGAAAACAAAAAGCTACGGGAAACCGAAATCCTCAATAAAATCCGTCTTCTTAAATACGAAGCGCTGGAAAAAGAAAATATCCGGTTACGCGCCTTGCTTGAAAACTCCTTCAAGCTGGGCGAACAGGTTTTAATCGCCGAATTATTATCAGTGAACATCGCCTCCCCATACGAAAATATTGTTGTCGTGAACAAAGGCACCCGGTTCGGCGTCCACCCCCAGCAACCGGTTGTCGATGCCTACGGCGTCGTTGGGCAGGTTTACCGGGCATTGCCAAATACATCCGAAATCATGTTAATTACGGATCCGAACCACGCCATTCCTGTACAAGTCAACCGTAACGGCTTACTGACTATCGCTGTCGGCAGTGGCGAATTAAACCGCCTTAACTTCCCTTATTTGCCTGATAATGCGGATATCCGCCCCGGCGATTTACTCATCACCTCGGGACTTGGCGGCACCTTTCCGCAAGGTTACCCAGTAGCAACCGTTGATCAATTTAACCCACCCGCCAATAAACAAATTACCGCAACGCCTAAAGCAGCGCTGGACCGCAACCGGGAATTGATGATTGTCTGGAGTAGCACGAACCCAATTACGATAACACCGCCACAACCGGAACAACAAACGCAACCAGAGGAAAAAGCCAATGAATAATACTTACGGCTTTGTGCGGATTATCCTGACGATTATCTTCGCCATGTGCCTGAAAATAGCGCCGATTCCCAGTGCTTTTGCGATATATAACCCCGACTGGGTGTTATTGACCTTAATCTATTGGTCGCTCGCCTTTCCCGAACGGGTTGGAATTTTCCACGCCTGGAGTTTCGGCCTGCTAACCGATGTATTGACCGGGCGGCTGTTCGGACAATATGCGTTAGCCTATTCGCTTGTCATTTATATCAGTTTGCTTGCACATAAACGGCTACGGCAATTCCCATTGATACAACAGTCGCTGTTTATTTTCTTTTGCTTACTGCTGTCGCAGTTGCTTTTGTTTTTTATAAAAAATATCCAACATACTGCGCAATTAAAACCGACATTCTGGCTTCCGGTTTTTACCGGAACCTTGTGCTGGCCATTTGTTTATACCGCACTGCGTTTTGTCAGACTGGCAAAACCCATCAATTAGCGTCCGCCCATTTGAGATGCCCCGTCATTTAAGTTTTAAGGATAATCCGGAAGAAAACCGACTATTTCTCAACCGCATTATTGCAGCCTTTGTTTTCATCCTGCTCTTGACTGCCGGACTCATCGTCCGTTTAGCCTACTTGCAGATTGTCGGCCATGAACTCTACAGCACGAAAGCCAAAGAAAACAGCATCAAAATCGAGCCGACCGTGCCTTCACGCGGCATTATCTATGACAGACGAGGGAACATCCTTGCCGAAAACACACAGACTTACAGTTTAGAAATAATTCCGGAACAAACCCAAAACCTGGAAGAAACTCTCGAAAAACTGAAAAACCTGCTCGCTATTCCAGACGAGAAAATCGAACAATTCCTTAAACTTAAAAAACGCCAAAAGAAATTCATCGGAATCCCACTATTACCTAACATGACGGATGAGGAATTGGCCAAGTTTGCGGTAGTCAGGCCATTTTTCCACGGGGTTGACGTCCAGGTCCGGCAATTAAGATATTACCCTTACGGCGACTTGGCAGCCCACGTTGTCGGCTATGTCGGACGCATCAATGAAGCCGAGATGAAAGAACTCCCTATCGCCGAATATCGAGGCTCTACCTACATCGGCAAACTGGGTATCGAAAGCTCGTACGAATCTGCATTGCACGGCACAACGGGATACTCCGAAATTGAAACCAACGTCCAAGGCCGTCCACTAAAAACGATTAAGGAAGTCAACCCAATTTCCGGTGCCAATCTTTATTTGACCCTGGATATGGAGTTGCAAAAAACCGCCTACGACGCCTTGGAACAATATAACGGCGCCGTGGTTGCCATAGAAATCAAAACCGGCGGTGTGCTTGTTTTCGCCAGCCGCCCCGGTTTCGACCCGAATCCTTTCGTAGTCGGTATCGGTTCCGATGCCTACCAAACCTTGCAGTCTTCACCCGACCAACCGCTGTACAACCGTGCGTTACGCGGCCTGTATCCTCCAGGTTCGACAATCAAGCCCTTTATGGCATTGGCAGGCCTGGAATATAACGCAGTAACCACACGCCAACCGCTGTTCTGCCCTGGTTCCTATCAATTGCCAAATTCACCGCACCGGTACCGCGACTGGAAAAAAAGCGGACACGGCTCGGTAACTCTCCCAGAAGCCATCACCCAGTCGTGCGATGTCTATTTTTACCGCTTGGCCGGCTTATTAGGTATCGACCACATCCACGCTTTCTTACAGCAATTTGGCTTCGGCGAAAAAACAGGCATTGACCTTATCGGCGAAAAACTCGGCCTCTTGCCTTCCAGGGAGTGGAAGATGAGTAAAAAGAATCAGCAATGGTTTCCCGGTGAAACGGTAATTACCGGCATTGGGCAAGGCTATCTTCAAGTAACGCCACTACAGCTCGCCAAAGCAACCGCTACCCTAGCGAACAACGGTCAGAGAGTGACTCCCCATTTGGTCGATAAAATAACCAACGAAACAACCGTTAAGCCGAAAGAAAACTACCTGGAAACCAACCTTCCATTAAAGCCTGACAATATAAAAACCGTGATTGCCGCCATGATCAATGTTGTCCATAGCAACAGGGGAACCGCAAAAAGCATAAGCGGCGGTATTAATTACCAAATCGCGGGGAAAACAGGGACGGCACAGGTGATTAATATTAAGCAAAACGCCAGTTACAATGAACATCAGATCGATTTCAAACAACGCGACCATGCGCTTTTTATTTCATTCGCGCCTGCCGATAATCCAAAAATCGCCGTAGCGGTCATCGCTGAAAACGGCGGACACGGCGGCTCGGTTGCCGCCCCTATCGCCGCAAAGGTGATTAAACAGTATTTGAGCGAAACTCAAACAGGACAACCATGAAAATCGAAATGCGCCGCGAACAATTTAAC
>JBGAWU010000094.1:0-7694 GCA_044227425.1 Methyloglobulus sp. | reverse complement strand
GTTGCACCTGCCCGACGCCAAAATACCCAATCGCCAAAACAAAGATTTATCCGCAACACCGCGTGTCCTTTGGCTTCTAAACCATCCGCAATCAGTTTAAAAAAAGGGGTAATTGGTCCTTGCAGAAAAAGGAAAGTCCGTGTTTGTCTATCGGGCATCTTGATTTGCTGAAAAATATAAATTGGCTATGGGTAGAAATTTAAAGCTATGTGAGTAATGGGTATTATCGGCCAACGGCATAGGGTGATTAATAGTAGCCGTATCTTTTTTTTGCCAGTATATATAAATGATTCAGAAGTTTCTTAAAAGGGGTTAACGGCTTTGCGCGTTGTTGGGTTTTCCATGTCAAGAGTTCATCAACCGCTTGTTCAGGGGTTATAAGGCGATTATTGCTACAACTTAAATACAAAGGATATAGGATCAACGCGCCAGCCACTAACTCATCTATACTTAGTCGGCGAGTTCTGCGCTCAATGGGTACTTTATCACAGGTCAAGCCCCAACCGGCATAAAACGGTTGACCGTAGCAGGTGACTCGTTTGCCCCGCAAAAGCGCTTCAAAACCGGAGAGTGAAGTCAATACATGCACTTCGTCAACTTCCAAAAGTAATTCCCCCATCGCCCGATCGGCCACAATTTCGTCGCACCAGGCAGTAGCCTGATTTTCTTCGATGCCTTCGCGTCTTAGCCCGGCAACAACATCGGGATGCGGTTTGTAGATGACATAGTCATCAGAATGGGTCTTCCGCACTGTCTGTAACAAGTCGATGTTTCGACGGATTTCGGGCGCACCGTACATTATTGAGGCATCGTTTTCTACCTGTCCGGGTACTAGAATTATTTTAGCCTTGCTTGCTGCAATTCTTCCGTTTTTTGGGATAGCCGTTCCAACGTTGTACTTCGTCAAGTTATTTGCAACAATCCGCTCCCGTAATTTTTGCGCCCTGATAAGTAAATCTTCAGAAAAATCGGCTGTTTGTAATAGAAGTTCAAGATCGGATGCTTTAGAAGAATCGTAATAAATTCCGCGACTGTCTATTGCCCACGATAATGGCCGGACTTTGAATTCAGCGCCAAGGCCCACTGACCGCAAAAAGCCATCTTCTAAACGCAATATTGTGATTCCAATAGCCTGTTCGGGTGATGGGAAATCTATTGGATTGCTTCCCCATACCAGAAGTGTAGCGCCATTGGGTACCTGGTTTAACTGTTTAACAAAGCGTATTTCGCTGCCTTGAAAAAAACCCCGGATGAATTGTTGCTTATAGATGGAAAAGCCATAGGTGAAGCCATAGGCATACAAACGGGCGGGGAAGCGCTCCTTCATTTGCCGTTGCAGCCCCATCCAACTTAACAGTTCTTCAACTTGGCAGGGTTGTTTAGTTTGCGGATTTAGATAGCGCGGATATTCGACCAAAGCGGCATAAACCAGATGTTCAAGCGAGGTAGGATGCCTTCGTTCGGACGCTGTTTGTTCGTCGCTGGTTAGTCCCCAACCTGCATAAAAAGGCATTCCAAACGTGCGTACCCGTTTCCCCCACAATAGCGCTTCAAAACCGATTTGGGACGTTATGCAGTAAACGGTTTTGGCATGTTCGATCAATGAAACCGGATGTAAATCATGGGAAAGGATAATAATACGGGGATTTTTTGCCAATTCGGACAGATCGAAATAGCCCCGTTTTTTTTTATTAACGACATCGGGATGGATTTTAACCACAACCGCGCTATCCGGATTTTCAGCCAGGGCTGCGTCCAGCATATCGTTAAAATTCGATGCCTTAGCTTGTCCGTAACTCACAGACGCATCGCCATAAGTTTGGTCGACAACTAAAACATAATCGTTAGGCAGGGTTTCTAGGTATTCGCGGGCATGGTTGTATTTCGATACCCGATGTTGCCGCCAAGCTGTAATCAACGAGCGGGTGCGGCTGAGTTGGCTTTCGGTCAGGTCGGCTTTAATCAGCATTTCTAATCGCGATGGCGTCGAGGCATCGTAATAGATACCACTATCATCCACTACGACCGACAAGGGCGGTTCCTGGCTGCCTAAGCCGATGGAACGAAGAAAGCCGTCTTCGATTCTTACAGGGGGGAGTGATCGCCGTTCGGCGAAAGCCGATGCTTTTATCGAGCTGGGTTTTCTCCCCCAAGCAATAACGCCCCTGCAGTCCGTAATAGATTTGCAATCCCGGTGAAATAAGACGGGCGCCCCTAACAAGCGGTCTAAACCGGGTAGCCTGCTTATCTTTCGGGAGGTTGCCAGGTAAGGCTTTATCGCAGATGATAACGTGTTTGTATCGGCTACTCTTTCCATACTATTTGCACAGTTTCCCAGTTGTCATCAAGCCGTTATTTAGGTATTGAAAAGGCCTTCATAGGATTTTCGTGCCGCAATCCTAAGGGAATCAAGTTTGTTTTCGGCATTGTTAAATAAGGTCAGGCGGAAAGCTTCATTATCGGCAAGAAATAAGATGCTTTCTAGCCATTTTTCTTGATCCAGTTCCACCAGAATGCCATCAATATTATGGTCGACTATTTCACCGCAGGCACTGTTAGGTGAAAAAATACCAACGGCTCCGCACTGGTGAATATCGAAAAACTTTGTGTAAGAGCGTGCGCGGTTAAAAGATAAATCCAATAATGGCGCCAATCCCACATGCCGCCCCGGTTTAGAGACCAGGGTCTGATAGGGGTTCCACTTCATTGGATGGATGATGGTCGTTCGGTCTAACCCCTTATATAGACGATTGACTTCCGTACCTCCGATAATTTCAAAGCATACGTGGTCGTTACACGATAAGGCTGCTTTAATCACCGGATAGAGCCATTCGATTTCTGCTTTATGCGATGCCGAGCCATGATAAAACACATTGAAATAATGATGGGTGTTGATGACCGGATAAGGTAAAACCAATTTCGGTTGCCAAGACAGGTATTTTTGCTGAAGGTAAGGTGTTGATACCCAAAGTTCCGAGCGCATTCGTTTAAGCCAACCGGCTCGCCTGGTTGAGAGCCTGGCTAATTTATAACGATAGCGCAGCGGCATTTCTGAAGATGCGTTGAAATCGAGCACATCATCATCCATAAAGAAGATGAGTTTGTTAAGGCGATTGCGGTTTGTATCAACCAATTTCATCCAGTTAGAAGGAACGTAACGGACGAAGATAACAATAGCATCCGTTAAATCGTTCGAGCTGGGGAGTGTGGAAAAATCGCAGTGGATAACGGGGCAGTTATTAAATGCAAGGGCGGGGGCGACAAAGAACTGAGTTGAAGGATTAGGAAGCTCTTCAACCAGATAGACTTGTTGTGGTGAAAACACAAAGTGTTGGTCCGGGATATTAAATTTGCAAAAAATTAGCGCTTCAAAAGAGTGTGGGACTTAACAATTATCAAAATCATGCAGATTAGAACTCTTAACAATGATATTTAAGACCCTTATTATTTAGCAGAGTATAGCTTAAACTAGTGGGTTATTTTACGGGGTTTTTAATGTGGTTTATTATCACATGGCTATTTATTAATTTTTTATGAATCGTTTATTGATACACATAGGTACGGGAAAAACAGGCACAAGCTCAATCCAAAATTTTTTATACGAAAACCGTAAGAAGCTTAGTGAAGATTTTAGTTTGTTTTATCCTGAATATGGTTTAACAAACTTAAACCACTACGGAGAAATGATTCATGCGCATTATCCGGTGGTTCCATGGATTAAGGGCCGCGAAACGAAAAAATTAGAGAAGTTGTTCAATTCGATTAAAGCTTCGGGTTGCGGTATATCCGTCATTTCCTGTGAGAACCTCTACCATCATCTTGCTTCAGAAGATATTGCGTTTCTTGCCGAGGTTAGTAAAGGGTTCTCGGTAGAAATCGTTTGTTATGTCCGAAGACAAGACCTGTACATGGAGTCGGCCTGGAAACAACAGGTCAAAATCGGCGTGTTGCATACGCCATTTCCAGAATTTTTAAAGCAGCATACCCAACCTCAATTCTTAGAAAAGGTGCACGACAATTATTACCGGATGCTGCAGCCGTGGTCTGCAAATTTTGGCTTGGAAGCCATTAAAGTTAGGGCATTCGATAAAAGCGAATGGGTTAATGAAGATTTAATCGACGATTTTCTCAGTACTTGCGGGCTTGAGGAAGGGACGGCCTTAGCAACCTTGATCAGGCCAAAGGTAGCCAATACCGCACTTCCCAGTGAATTAATTGCATTGGTTAGAAAAGTCAATGAAATGAGGTTGGTTCCCAAAAATCAACAACAGGATTTTGTTGGTTATCTCAATAAGATTGGTGTTTTTAATGATGTGCCTTTGCTTTCGGAGGCAGATAGGTCGGCGATCATTAATAACTATCAGGAATCCAATTTAGCGTTATTTGCTGAATATTGTAAAACATCAGTGCCTGAGAGTTTTAAGGCTGATTCAGCTGAAGAGATTGTCAACATGAAAAGCAGTAAAATGTTGTCGATAGAAAATATTGCCATTAAAGGTTTGGTTGGAATGTGGAATTTATCTTCCCCCAAAAATGTCATCCGTAAGCAGTCGCTAAAGAAGACCTTGAGCGATGTTTATAAGCACGGCATAAACGCGAAATCATCGTATTTAACGAAATTAAAAAATAATTTTTTTGCAAAAGGTTATACCCCTAGCCCTATCGACCCAAACAAAAAAAACCAACCATCACCGTTTGTTTTGAAATTGAAATCTGCCCCGACGAAAATAGAAGATTGCAGTGGGGTATTTAGTTACGGCTTTTCAAAAATATCGCCTTTAAAAACCTTAATATTGTCGCCGTTGCCGCACTGTTCAATGACAGTTAACGATTGTTTTGTGTCGGAGGCTGTATTTAAACCGCAGGAAGACCCTAATGCATTACTGGGAGCATTGTATGAAAACGGACAGCTGATTCAAGCGGCAAATTACCGGGGAGTAGTTGCAAAACAATCGATAGATCCGCCTGCCGTTAGCCAAGATAGGGTCAATAAATCCCGTCATATCCGTGGTACCTGTGTTTACTTAGGCTGGTTGTCGACCTATTTCGGTCATTTGTTGCTTGAAGCGCCGGCAAGATTTTGGTTTTTAGAGACTATCGATATAGCAAATAGCCGTTTCATCTTTCATCCATTAACGGGTTATCGTGGCCCGATTTTGCAAAAGGTCTATCAATTAGAACTAGCTCAAGCTTTATTTGGCTGCTTCGGTATCCGAAAAGAACAAATTATTCTTGCCGATGAAGATTTATGCGTTGAATCACTAATTATTCCTTCGTCGTTGTTTTATTTAAGTTTAACTGTTGATCCTGATCAATTGACAGTTTTTAACCAACTTAAAACCTACATACTTAAAGGTTCCGTGCAAACATCGTCAGGGAAAAAAATCTATTTATCCCGGCGTGTACTGGAAAAAAACGGAGGCCGTAAAGCCGACAACGAAGAAGGTATTGAGCAGTTATTTAGTAACTATGGTTTTGAAATTGTTTTCCCGGAGAGAGATATTCCCTTTATCAAGGAAAGCCTTGAACATTGTCTTTGTGTATACGGAAATAGTAATAAAACAAAAGACGGGGATCCAGAGACTGAATCTAAAGAATCGTCCTTTTAAGTAGGCAGCGCCGAGTGTTTGCCATTCTGGTTTGTCGTTGGAATGTAAATGTTGATACAAAACCTTAAGAAGACTTCGGTTCAAACCCAGGTATTTAACGACTGTGCTGGGGGAATGCCCAAAATTAAGGTATTTTCGTTTTGTGTCCTTACGGCACTAAAATAGGGTCAGCTCAGAGATTATCACCCTATCAACTAATACAGAATGCTTGATCTGAATCAAAGTTGTTTGCGGCAAATCGGGTAGAATCAGCTTTACTCATTCAAACCGAAATTTCTGATGGATCAAACCCTCATCTTCGACCGTCGCCTTATCGATAAATACGACAAAGTCGGTCCCCGCTATACGTCATATCCGACCGTGCTGGAACTGCACGAAGGCTTTACTCAGGAACATTACCGTCAGCATATCGCCCAATCCAATGCCAACGGTGGGTCGTTGTCACTGTACTATCACATCCCGTTTTGTGATACCGTCTGTTTTTACTGCGCCTGCAATAAAATCGTCACCAAAAACCGCCAACATACCGAACCTTATCTTGCCAATCTCATCAAGGAAATCGAATTGCAAGGCGAATTGTTCGATAAGAACCGTATCGTAAACCAGCTGCATTGGGGCGGAGGCACCCCGACTTTTCTTAATTACGAGCAGATGCAGGCGTTAATGGCGGCAACGCGGCAGCACTTTTCCTTGAAGACGGACGACAGTGGCGAATACTCCATTGAAGTCGACCCACGGGAAACCAACAATCACACTATCCAGCAATTGCGGGAACTGGGCTTCAACCGCATCAGCCTGGGTGTGCAGGATTTCGATTATGGTGTGCAAAAAGCCGTCAACCGCCTGCAAAGCGAAAGCCAAACCTTTGCGGTGTTAAAAGTCGCCCGTGCGGAAGGTTTCCGCTCGACCAATGTCGATTTGATTTATGGTCTGCCGAAACAAACCGCTGCCAGCTTTGCCATTACGATTGATAAGCTTCTGGAAGTCACACCGGACCGCTTTTCGATATTCAATTATGCCCACCTGCCCGAGCGCTTTAAGACCCAGCGGCAAATCAATGAAGGCGACTTGCCGTCCGCCGACGCCAAACTGGCGATTTTGCAGATGGCGGGTGAAAAGCTAACCGCCGCGGGTTATGTGTACATCGGCATGGATCACTTCGCCAAACCAGACGACGAACTGACCGTCGCCCAGCGCGAAGGCCACTTGTACCGCAACTTTCAAGGCTACTCCACGCATTCAGATTGCGACTTAGTCGGCTTAGGAATAACATCCATCGGGCGTGTCGGTGGCGCGTACATCCAGAATGTGAAAACCCTGGATGAATACGACCAACGTCTCAGCCGAAACCAACTGCCGGTGTTCAAAGGCTTCGAACTCGACAAAGACGATCTCATCCGCCGGGATGTCATCACCCAGTTGATCTGCCATTTTCACCTGAACTTTAGCCTTATCGAACAAGGCCACCAGCTTATCTTTAAGGATTACTTTGCCGATGAACTCGCCGCGCTTGCCGCCATGCAGGCGGACGGTTTAGTCACGATTGATCCGGCAGGCATTCAAGTCAACCCGGCAGGACGCTTGTTGATTCGCAATATCTGCATGGTATTCGATAAATACCTGACCCAAAAGCAACAGCAGAAATTTTCCAAGGTGATTTGATTACTGCTAAATGCAAAATCAGTTTAATTCAAGCTAACATTCCTGCCAATTTCCGAAATAACCCGTCCGGCTCGGCTACAGAGATAGCTGCAATCCGGTCAGCGCGGTCTTGTGTATCCGCTACAGCATAAATCCGCAGTTCATCGGCATTGCCGGATGGGCGTAAGTGGGCAATGTCATTATTGGCAAAGCTAATTCGTACGCCATCGGTAAAATTGATCCGGTTAATTTGGTTAAAGCCATTAGTTTTAGAAAATACCGTCTCCAATAACTGTTTTATCGAAGTCATCGCCCTTGCTTGTGCTTCGTCAATATGAATAATCCGGTTGTTCTCATCCTTGAAGATTGGGTTGTCACCTTCGGCAAATGAAACGGTTTTGCAAGATTCATCGACAGGCGACAAGCCGTGCACCATGTTAAGCG
>JBGAWU010000093.1:0-7704 GCA_044227425.1 Methyloglobulus sp. | reverse complement strand
TTGCAGTGGAATCTGCGGTTTTATCCAGCCAGACGCCCAGCCTTTATCGACTATCGCGCATTCAATCGATTTGATGGTGACAGGCTGGTCGGTCAGATTAAGCGTACACGACGCTTCACACGGTGCAGGACAGATGCGTCCGGTAAACTCGGGAAAGTTGTTGGTACTATGCAAAATGGCAAGGGCGTTTTGCCAATCCTCCCTGTGCACCATCTCATTCCAGTCGGGGATGATGTTATTGACGGGACAGCCATTGTGGCAGTAAGGAATACCGCAATCCATACAACGGGCGCCTTGCAGCGACAGTTCGGCGTCGGACGGCGCGAGTGTAAATTCCCGATAATGCTTTATGCGATCGCTCGGCGGCGCATAGCGCCGGTCAGATCGAGGAATTTCCATAAAACCGGTTGGTTTACCCATTTTCAAGTACCTATGTTCAATAATCAGTTAAGCGGACGCAGAAGTTTGTAATGCCTGGATTTGTTTAAGCGCTTCGCGATAATCGACCGGCATGACTTTTACAAACCGCGGTAAAAACTCATCCCACTTATCCAATATCTCTTTTGCCCGCTCGCTGCCGGTATAACGTTTATGATTTTGTATCAGATGTTTTAATCGTGCAGCATCGTTTTTGGTCATGTCCGACATCAGATTGACGCGGCCATGTGTTTCCATATCGCCGCCTTGATGGGCGATTGCTTCTAAGGTGTCGTCTTCCGCCGGAATCGGTTCGAGTTCGACCATCGCCATGTTGCAACGGCGGTTGAAGTCGCCGTGACCATCCAATACATAAGCGATACCGCCCGACATACCGGCAGCAAAATTACGTCCTGTCGCTCCGAGGACAACGACAACACCGCCCGTCATGTATTCACAGCCATGGTCGCCGACGCCTTCAACGACGGCAATGGCGCCTGAGTTCCGTACCGCAAACCGTTCACCCGCGATCCCGTTGAAGTAACATTCCCCGCTAATAGCGCCGTATAGGACGGTATTGCCGACAATAATGTTTTCAGCAGGGTTTATTTTGCAGTCTTTGGGTGGCATTATTGCAATACGTCCACCGCTCATGCCTTTACCGACATAATCGTTGCCGTCGCCTTCCAGTTGGATACTCACGCCCTGTGCCAGGAATGCGCCGAAACTTTGTCCGGCCGTGCCTTTAACCTGGATTGCAATGGTGTCGTCGGGTAAACCCTTATGTCCGTACCGCTTGGCCACTTTACCCGACAGCATTGCACCGAAAGTCCGGTTGATATTTCTGATCGGAATGTTAATTTGCACTGGTTTCCCGTTTTCCAGGGCAGGCTGGGCTTGTTTGATCAACTCATGGTCGAGCGCTTTATCCAGTCCATGATCTTGCAATTCGCTTTGGTAAATAGCCGTACTACTGTCCACCTCAGGTTTGTAGAATATTCTACTGAAGTCCAGTCCCTGTGCTTTCCAATGGGCAAGCGCCGGTTGCATATTGAGCTTGTCCGAACGCCCGATCATTTCGGTAACCGTACGGAAGCCCAATTTCGCCATCCAACGGCGGACATCTTCCGCTACCAGGAAGAAATAGTTAACGACGTGTTCCGGTTGTCCGGTAAAACGTTTTCTCAATTCAGGATCTTGCGTTGCAACACCGACCGGGCAGGTATTGAGATGGCATTTACGCATCATGATACAGCCCGACACGATTAAAGGCGCGGTTGCGAATCCGAATTCGTCCGCCCCCAACAATGCGCCGATCACCACATCACGGCCTGTACGCAAGCCACCGTCCACCTGAACGGCAATTCGGCCGCGAAGCTGGTTCAACACTAGCGTTTGATGGGTTTCGGCAAGGCCGATTTCCCACGGCAAGCCTGCGTGTTTGATGGATGTCATCGGGCTGGCGCCGGTACCGCCATCATATCCGGCAATTGTTACATGGTCGGCGTGGGCTTTTGAAACGCCCGCGGCAACCGTACCAACACCTACTTCCGAAACCAGCTTAACACTGATGCGGGCATTAGGATTGACGTTTTTCAAATCATGGATGAGTTGCGCCAAATCCTCGATGGAATAAATATCATGATGGGGCGGCGGCGAAATCAAGCCGACGCCTTGTGTCGAATGCCTGACTTTTGCGATTACGGCATCGACCTTGTGGCCCGGCAACTGTCCACCTTCGCCGGGTTTTGCGCCCTGGCTGATTTTTATCTGGATATCGTCAGCATTGACTAAATACTCGGTAGTCACGCCGAAACGGCCTGATGCGACTTGTTTAATCGCCGACCGCATGGAATCACCGTTTGGCAACGGTATAAAACGTTCCGGCAATTCACCGCCTTCACCGGTGTTCGATTTGCCACCGATACGGTTCATGGCGATAGCTAAGGTAGTGTGCGCTTCGTATGAAATTGAGCCAAATGACATGGCTCCGGTCGCAAAGCGCTTGACAATCTCGGAAGCAGGCTCGACTTCATCCAAGGGAATAGGGTTTTCGGATTCCTTAAGCGTCATCAAACCGCGGAGCGTCAGTAATTTTTCGCTTTGTTCGTCGATTAACCGGCAGAATTCGTCGAATATTTCTTTGCTGTTGCTGCGGGTGGCATGTTGAAGCTTACTGATTGATGCAGGCGTCCATGCATGGGCTTCGCCGCGGATCCGATAGGCATATTCGCCACCGACATCCAATGCGTCTTTCAGTAATGGGGCATTCCCGAAGGCTAAACGATGACGGCGGACAGTCTCTTCGCTGATTTCGCTGAGCCCTGCGCCTTCCGTGGTGCTGGTTGTTCCGGTGAAGAATTTATCCAAGAACGGTTCGGACAATCCGATTGCGTTAAATATTTGCGCGCCGCAATAAGATTGGTACGTCGATATCCCCATTTTGGACATGACTTTCAATATGCCTTTGGAAATCGCTTTGACATAGCGTTTATGGGCATCGTATTCGCTGAGTCCCGATATCTTTTCGCAAAGGTTGGAAAGCGTATCGAAAGCCAGATAAGGGTTGATAGCTTCAGCGCCATAGCCTGCCAGCAACGCAAAGTGCTGGACTTCACGGGCTTCACCCGTTTCGATAACCAAACCGACTTTGGTGCGTAAACCTTCGCGCGTTAAAAAGTGGTGTACGGATGAGGTACCCAATAGCGCCGGAATAGCAATATGGGTCGCATCCATATCACGATCGGAAAGCGCTAAAATGTTATTTCCGTCTTCAACGGCTCGCTTAGCGGCCTGGCATAACCGCTCAAGCGCAACTTCCATTCCGCTTGCGCCCATATCGCTTGGATAGCACAGGCTGAGGGTTTTGGTTTTGAATGCGCCGCTGGTACGGGTTTCAATCCGGCGGATTTTTTCCAGATCCTGGTTCGTTAAAATCGGTTGTTCAACTTCAAGGCGCATATGAGTTCCGCCCTCATCGAGACCTAATAAATTCGGCCTCGGTCCGATAAACGAAACCAATGACATGACCAACTCTTCCCGGATCGGGTCGATGGCAGGATTAGTTACCTGGGCAAAACCTTGTTTGAAGTAGTCGTACAAAAGTCTTGGTCGCTGCGATAAAACAGCAAGCGCAGCGTCAATTCCCATTGAGCTTATTGCTTCCTGTCCGGTTAACGCCATCGGTTTTATCAGAAACTCAATATCTTCCTGGGTATAACCGAAGGCTTGCTGGCGATCCAAAAGGATGCGCTCGTCCGGTGCCATTGCCGCCACTTCCGGAGGTAATTTCGCCAGATGGATTTGGGTTTTGCTTAGCCAATCCGAATAAGGATGCGATTGGGCAATTTGGGCTTTTAGCTCGGAATCATCAATAATGCGGCCTTGCTCTGTATCGATCAGCAGCATTTTGCCGGGTTGCAGGCGCCATTTTTTGATGATTTTATGTTGCGGGACTTCAATAACACCCATTTCCGACGCCATGATGACAAAATCGTCGTCGGTGACGAGATAACGTGCAGGGCGTAAGCCGTTACGATCCAACGTAGCGCCGATTTGGCGGCCATCGGTAAATGCAACGGCGGCAGGGCCGTCCCAAGGCTCCATCAACGCTGCGTTGTATTCGTAGAACGCACGCCGTTTTTCATCCATCAGGTCGTTGCCCGCCCATGCTTCCGGAATGAGCAACATCATGGCGTGTGCCATCGAATAGCCACCGGCAACCAATAATTCCAAGGCATTATCGAAAGACGCAGAGTCGGATTGGCCTTCTGCTATAAGCGGCCAAAGTTTGTGGATGTCGTCGCCTAACACGGTAGAGGCGATGGAGTGCCGTCTGGCCGCCATCCAGTTGACATTGCCCGTTAGCGTGTTAATTTCGCCGTTATGGGCAATCATGCGGAACGGATGGGCCAAATCCCAGGTAGGGAAGGTATTGGTTGAAAAACGTTGGTGCACTAACGCCAATGCGCTGATAATACGGTCATCGTTCAAGTCCGGGTAAAAACTTCCGACTTGGTTGGCAAGCAGCATGCCTTTATAAACAACAGTACGGGAAGAAAGCGAAGGCATATAAAAAGCATGCCCGGTATCAAGCTTTAAATCGCGGACGGCATTTTCGACTTGTTTACGAATTACAAATAATTTGCGTTCAAAAGCATCCTGAGTCGCACAGTTTTCGCCTCTGCCAATAAAAATTTGTTTTATGACCGGCTCAACCGGTTTAACCGAATAACCTAAATCGCGGTTATCTACCGGAACATCGCGCCAACCCAGGATGGTTGCATTTTCCTGGGCAACGAATTTTTCCAGCAAAGATTCGCAGATCTTACGGTCTGCTTCTTGGCGCGGCAAAAACACCATGTCGACAGCGTAGTCCCCGCTATTGGGCAGGTCGATACCGAGTTTACCGCATTCCGCTTGAAAAAAAGCATGGGGTATCTGGATAAGTATTCCGGCCCCATCTCCGGCACAGGGGTCGGCGCCGACAGCTCCTCGATGGGTTAAGTTTTCGAGTAAATCCAATCCTTGACGTACAATGCCATGGCTTTTTTGGCCCTTAATATGGACGATAAACCCGACACCGCAAGCATCGTGTTCGTTACGCGGGTCGTAAAGACCCTGTCTGGATGGTAAATTACTTTGGCTCATTGCTACCTCGGGAGTACGCTGAAAAGGGTTGATAGTTTGCTTTATCAATCCTTGCTCAGTACCTAAAATGATTATTTTTAATACGCCTGTGCACGGCAAAACCAGTAAATTATACGGATGCAGCTTTCGTTTGTCACGAAGAGATTTGATTGTCTTGCACGTTAAGAATGGCGTTTACGGGCATTAATTATGCCTTATCAATAAATTGTTGTAATAGTTGTGTTATCTTAAAGTGTAATTAAAATTGCATCTAGTCGCTTTTGTAACAATGGTAAAGTTGGCTTTACTTAAATTTGCATTAGCCTGTTTTTCTGTTGTTTTCGGTTATTTATGAATCAAAATTTCGATGTTGTGATTGTCGGTGGTGGGATGGTCGGCGCTGCCGTTGCTTGCGGTTTAGGCGGTAGCGATTTGCGTGTCGCCGTGATTGAAAATGCGCCGCCACCTGCTTTTGCACCCGAGCAACCACACGACTTGAGAGTTTCGGCGCTTAGTATTGCATCAAAAAAAATCCTTGAAACCGTCGGTGCGTGGCAAGGAATCGAAAACAGGCGGCTTTGCCCGTTTCGCAGGATGCGGGTATGGGAGACGACAGGCGATACCGAGTTTTGCAGCGAAGATATTAATTACCCGCAATTGGGCTATATTGTCGAAAACCGCATCATCCAATTAGCCTTGCTGGACCGCCTTGCGGAGTTCGACAATGTTTCCCTTATTTCCCCGGCGTCTATAAAAAAAATTGAATATGTTCCGGGACAGCCATCTAGATTAGTGTTTGAAAGCGGTGACGTGCTGTCGGCAAACTTACTGGTCGCGGCAGACGGCGGACAATCAAGGGTACGACAAACGGTCGGCCTGGGTGTAACCAGTTGGGATTATAAACAACAGGCTTTGGTTATCTACATTGAAACCGAATATGGGCAGCAGGACATTACCTGGCAACGCTTTACGCCCACTGGCCCCCAAGCTTTTTTGCCGCTGACGGGTAATCACGGATCGATTGTCTGGTATCACTCTGCCGACGAAGTAAACCGGTTAAAAGCGCTGAGTGATGAGAATTTAAAACAGGAATTAATGGCGGCTTTCCCTCAGGCATTAGGGAGCGTAGAGCAAGTATTGGGAACAGCCAGTTTTTCCCTGAAACGGCAACATGCACAAGCCTATGTGAAACAAGGGGTAGCGCTGGTAGGGGATGCCGCGCACATGATCAATCCCTTGGCAGGGCAGGGGGTCAACATCGGTTTATTGGATGCGGCTGCGTTGTGCGAAGTGTTGGTTGATGCCGAAACCAAAGGCAACGATTACAGCGATTTAACCGTGTTGCGGCGCTATGAAGCCATGCGCCGCAAAGAAAACCTGAAAATGATGACCGTCATGGACGCTTTTTATCAGGTGTTTAGCAACGAAATCGTGCCAGTAAAATTCTTGAGGAATATAGGCCTGGGCCTTGCCGAACGGATACTTCCCGCAAAAAATATCGTGATGCGCAATGCGATGGGATTGGCAGGGAAATTGCCGAAACTGGCGCGGGGCGAACCTATTGTTTAGCATTATTTGCCGTTTTTTTAGGCTTTGAGTTGTCCAATACACGGATAAGCTCGTCTTTTAACAACTCCTGCTTAGCGGGGTCATCCAATGGCTGGAGATCTAGATCAGTAATAGAAAACATATCCTCCGCCCGGCTGCCAATGGTTGTGATCCGTGCGTTATGCAAATTGATGTTGTGTTTGTTAAAAACCCGACCTACTTTGGAAAGCAGACCCGAACGGTCGGTGGTAATCAACTCAAGGATAGTTTGGTTATTATGAATATCGGGATGGAATTTGATAGCCGTCGGAATTGGAAAATGTTTTGCCTGTCTTGATTGGCGATGGATATTTTTATGTTCCTTAACTTCTTGGGCCAGTAAATTACTCTTTAATGCGGAACAGATATGGGAAATTCGGTATGGTTCGTTGATGGGATGGCCTGACTGTTCCAGTACCTGAAAACTGTTTAGGACATAATCGTCCCGCGTGGTCATGATCCTGGCGTCGAGAATGGTTAAGCCTAATTGGTCGAGCGTTGCCGTACTTATCGAGAAAATGGCGCCGATATTCTTGCCATAAACAAACACTTCTGCGCTGCCGCGCCGGGTTTGCGACCGTAACAGGACCAACGGCAGTTCGTTTTCTCCGACTGACGCAATAGCAGATGTATGCCATACGATTTCATCCGTCGTGTACCGTAAAAAATAGTCATCATTCACATGCAACCAGAGCTTTTCCAGATTTGAATCGGTAAAACCAAGCCGTACCAGTTCATCACGGGCTTCTTTTTTATGCTCCAGGATGCGGTCTTTAAGGGCGGATGGATTCTTCAATCCGCGTCGCACCGCACTGTGCGTTGCGGCGTATAACTCTTTGAGCAAAGTGTCTTTCCAGGAATTCCAAAGTTCCGGGTTCGTCGCCCGGATATCGGCAACTGTTAACAAATACAAATGGTTAAGATATTCAACACTCCCGACTTTCTGGGCAAACGCGTGCACAACATCCGGGTCGCTGATGTCCTTCCGCTGGGCGGTCATCGACATGATGAGGTGATTTCGGACCAACCACGTAACCAGCTTGGTGTCATGGGATGAAAAATCATGCTGAC
>JBGAWU010000092.1:0-7706 GCA_044227425.1 Methyloglobulus sp. | reverse complement strand
CCTGCCGCAAAAGGCCAGGAATACCGCCTTCCAGCAGGCGCTTTTTTCGAAATCCGCGATAATAAAGTTGCCCGCATCACCAATTACTACAACCTTCAAGACTGGATAGACCAAGTAAGCCGCTAAAAGTCAGCTATACCTGAAAAACCCCATATCATTACAGAGGTTTAACATGAAGCCGGTAAGCATCGCTGTTGTTGTTGGCATGATCCTGCTTTACTTTATCGATGCCGCATTAAAGATCGACCTTTTCAACCGGGAAATGGTCATCCATAGCGGCATCCGGTTTTTTACCGGCTTTATAATCTTAGGGATAGCCTGTTTTTACGAACATAAAATCAAATTTTCAATTTCGCTTTATCTGGTTTTAGGCCTGTTTCTGGCGGACGATATTTTGGATTACGTTCGGAACACCGCAAGTTTCAGTATAGAAATGATCATGTACGGCCTCTACATGCTGATTTGGGGGGCTATTGTCGGCTATTTATGCATGCGCTTTATCAAATCCAGAAAAGCCCCCCAATAAAACGACATTTTTAAAAAATGTGACATCTATCCGTTGAATTTAATCCAAATTTTTCAAACACTGCACGGCTAAACAAGCAATCGCAACTGCCGGAGCGCAATCGTTAACCGAATAAGCGGATTTCGTGGCTCGAATTACAAACAACCCGGAATAATTGATATAAGTCAGACCTAGGTTAGCCGCGATCTTTCGCACCAAATAACTGCCGATACCTGCACCTATTAAGGGAATATCGTACGGTATGGTTAACCTCGATAATTGGCGGACACAGGCTTGTTGGATCCTATCCGTTTGCTGTCCACGGAGGTTCTCGGCAAAACGTTGCCAGCGCGGCAGATCATTTTCCTGATAATCGCTGCCTATCATCCTTGCCAAACGCCTTGCACTGGCCGCCACGGTTTTTTCTGCTCCGTCGGCGGTATCACAGTGGTCATGGCGCTCGTTCAATTCTCCGGTTAACCGATAGACATCGGCCATCGTCGCAAAGTATTCCGCCATCAAACCGATTTCATTATCACCATCATGCACCGATTGGGCTACCGACATCACGGCAGTCCTCACGATGCCGGTATAAACCAGTTCCTGTGAAACCAAACGTTGGTAATCGGTATAGCCTTCTGCCAACACTTTGCCGTTATCCAACAATAAAATATCGGTTGTCGTACTGCCGATATCGACAAATAAGCCATTACCCACTTGCTGCGCAGCCAAAGTCGCACTTGCCAGCCAATTTGCAGAAGCGATATTGGCATAATGTGATTCGACGACATCCTCTATCTCCACCAAACCATCCCGACCCGAATACACGACCAACCTTTGATTAGGCAGATAGGTCCGCATTGCCGACAATATCTGCTTTACTCCTTCGTCCCGTCCGTCGAACAAATCGACCAGCTCGCCGGTCATTGTCAAAACATGTGCCTTGACCGGAAGCAACCCGTCGGCCAAAATTTCCCGAACCGCTTCTTCGAGCTTGCCCAATCCCTTCCATAACGGACAAGGGAGCAGATAAATCGCCAATATCTCGGATGATGGGCTTATGACCGCGGCTTTCAGGTGAGCGCCGCCTATATCCCAGCCTATGATGCAATTTTGCATGTCTTTCCTAGAGTTAAATGCTTATAAATACCGGCTTCGCGTTGTTTTGCCGGAAAGTCGGATTAGCTTCCAACAAACCCAGGACTAATTCCGCACAGTTGACCTCACAAGCGTCATAGATACCGGCAAAAGACGTTGTAAGCCTAGGATTGATTTCCAAAACCTGGACTTGGCCTTCCGACTCAATTAAATCGATACCGACATAACCCCACAAATCCGGGATTGCCTGGGCAATTGCCTGAACTAAATCCAAGTAAGGTAAAATATTGTCGGTAAAATTGACCGTGATTCCGGTCAAATGATATTGTTTGTTGATGATAACGAAATGCTGACGATTCGCGCATATTAACCAGCCTCGCCCTTCTTTAAAAAGACAAGACAAACTGGTTTTTTCGCCCTGTAAATGCGGCTGGATGATAAATTGAGATTTATTTAATTGGGCAGTGACTTGATCGAATTCCTGCCTGTCAGAGATCAGATAGCTATTTTCACATCCGACCCCGTCAACCGGCTTTACAATCCAGCCACCGGAATAATAGTCAAATTGATCGAGCCGATAGCTTTGGACACAAGCTACCGAATGGGCTTGCAGGCGGATAAAAGTCAGCCATTTATTTCCCGTAAGGCGGACTGCAGAATGCGAGGAATTAAGCAGAATCTTGCCGGAATGCGCCACCGTTTCACATAGAGCCTGTAAAATAGCGTCGCTTTCCGGCGCAATCGGCCAAACCGCATCGCATTCCGTGATTTGCCTAGCCAACATTTGTTCGAATGTCTGTTCCGGCCCGACAAGCAAACAATGGTCCACCTTAACGGATAAGCGACCCACCAGCCGCGTATCCAACATGACAAAGGTTTCAATGCTATCAACCCTTGCCAGATTTTCCAGTAGTGCTTGCACCATTAACAAACCTTCGTTTGCCAAATGATCCGGCAGTTCGGTTTTGTTAAAACCGCCGCCCGTAATATATTCGACAACCAAGACTTTTAATTTGCGCATCCGGGCTATTTTAACATCGAACTGCCTATCGGCTTAAGTGGAGCCAACCATGCATATCATTCCCGTCATCGACCTTAAGCAAGGACTTGTCGTCCATGCAAAACTTGGTAACCGGGACAACTACCAACCGATTAAATCCGTGTTGTGCCAATCGCCGGATATAGTCAGTGTAATCAATTCTTTTTTGAAACTGTTCCCGTTTTCGATTTTTTATATTGCTGACCTTGATGCCATCACGCGCCAAGGTAATAACGGCGACCTGGTCGGCAACGTGTTGAAGCTTTTTCCCGAAACGGTGTTCTGGATAGATAGCGGTTATCCCTTGTACGATAATGGGTTCAGGCAATACGAAAATTATTTGCCAGTCTTGGGTAGCGAATCGTTTCAGGATGAACAAATTGCTGAACTCAGCAAATTTGACCGTCGTTTTATCCTGTCGCTGGATTATTCGGCAACCGGCGAAATGGGCGCAAAATCATTGTTCTTAAAGGAAACGTTTTGGCCTGAACACATCATCGTCATGAGTTTGCCGCGAGTCGGCAGCAATCTCGGGCCGGACATCGGCCTGCTTACGGCTCACCGTAAAAAATACCCCGATAAACAAATCATTGCCGCTGGCGGCGTCAGAAATTCCGATGATTTAACAGCGCTCGACCATATCGGCATTCGCCACGCGCTAATTGCTTCGGCACTCCATAACGGCATGTTAAGCGCAGAGGAAATTACTAACTTTCAGGCAAAAAAATACCCCGCCTAGGCGGGGTATTTTAAACATTCTTGCCTAAAAACTTAGTTAGGAGCAAAAGGATGTTTTGCAGATGTTTTTGCTTTAACAACTTCCGCTGCTGTTGGTGAACCAGCGACAGCGCGTTTTAAAGCTTCTTTAGTTGCTTCATAGTTGAATTTTTGAATTTTTGCGTCGTCTTCAGCTTTCCAGTGAATGAAAACACCAACCGCAACATACAAATCATCAGCTTCACTTGCTGGGATCGTGCCATCTTCAACGCAATCCGCAACGGCCATGGCAACGCCGCGTTGTGCTGGGCCAAACATTTGTACCGCTTGTTTTGCACCTTTGATAGTTACTTTATTGAACATAACGGTAGCAGGTTTAACCATCAGGTTAGGTGCAACCACAGCCAACAAACTGGAAAAACCATCTTTGTTATTGGTCAAACAGTTAGCAAATGCTGATTCTGCTGCTGAACCTCTAGGTCCGATGATCAAATCGATGTGGGCCACTTCGTTGCCATCGCCGACCAAAGACTCACCCACCATCATATGACTGATTTTTGCCATGCTTATTTTCCCCTCTGAAGAAAAATTGAAAAAGAATTAAAAACTTATTGTTTTGTTTGAACAACAAATATTGTTAAAGACTTGCCAGTAGCTACTCTGCTATTAGGCATTCCTCGATTAACACTGACAAGATAGCCGCTACAGTCATATCAGCTGTAGTACCAGGATTTATACCGATTGATTTAAACTCTGTATCCAGATCGTGAAGCGGCTGCTTCAACCGATCCGGGTCAGTTGTCTGACCAAACTCTTCGAGAAATTGCCGGATCCTTTTAGCAACCCATTCCGTGTATTTATTCCCATGTTTTCTTTCGATATGACTATCGGGAAATTGGCTTAGCAATTCCGCATACACGAAAACCGCCGACCAATTTTTGTCCTTCCATTGACTAAGTCTAGCATTGTACCTTAAAACGGCGAATTCGAAAATATCTTTGTACGCGCTGACATATTGCAGCGCAATCCTGTCCCTGCTGCTGGCGATATTCATGGCTTCGGTAAGTGTAACCGACGGCGGCAAATGGACATCCTGCGCTTCGGATTGTCCCAAGCCTCCGGGCGCAGCCAATGCAATCGCTTTAAATACCCAATCGGCATCTAAAAGTGTCGTCTCGGCAAGAACTTGGCTTAAAGCTTGCTGCAAGGTAAAATCGGCATTAACCCTTGCTCCTGCCTCAATTAACGGGGCGCAGAGCAGTATGATACCTAGATTGGTATTGCATCCGACCGCTTTATGCGTCGCTTCGACCGCATAATAAATTTTTTCGCCCAAGGAGTAAGTTTCACATGAGATCGGACCGGAACTTACTTCGTAACTTAGCCGAAAATCCTTCACGGCCATCCCATGACCGTCGGCGAAAACACTCACATTGCCCGGCTTAAATGCCTGCAATTCGATTTCGCAAGATTGCCGGTACAGTTCACTGAGTTGTCGGGCGCTCAGCATGGCATCGCAGCACGTAAATCCGTAGTGTTGCCGTTTAAATATCGACTGCGCAAATCTTCCGCCAGCAACGTTGCAATGCTGACATCAGCAACGCTTTCCAGCCCTTTCCATGCAGGAATACTGTTAACTTCGACAACCGTGAAGTTCCCTTCGGTATCCTGAATAAGATCGACGCCCGCATAATCCATAGCCAGCGCTTTAACAGCGCTCACTGCGATGTTGGCAATGCCCGGATTTAAATCGACCGCTTCGCAGGATGCGCCGCGGGCAACATTGTTTAACCACGATTTTCCGCGCCGACGCATCATGGCGACAGCACGATCATTGATGACAAACACGCGGTAATCCGAATAGCCATTGCCCGCGCAACGGACAAAACGCTGTAAGTAATACACGCCATTGCTCGGCGTCAACCAAAACAGATCAGTCATTTTTTCGATACGGCGGATGCCTTCACCCTGTGAACCGAACAATGGTTTGGTAATCAACATATTGCCTTGCATTAATTCATTCTCTGCAATATCCAACGCCTTGGCGCGATCCCTTAAAACCCACGTTAACGGGGTCGAAATACCCGCCCTATTCAACAAAAAGCTGGTCATCGCCTTATCGACACTGCGTTCTATCGCGCGGCCATCGTTGTAAACCGGGATCCCCATCAATTTCAACGCATGAAGGATATCAAGGTATAGCACGACTTCTTCCAGCGAGCCACCCGGCACACCGCGCACGAAAACTGCGTCTGGAAGCTTAAACTCAAAACCGGGAATGATGACCGGAATTTGTCCGGTTTCGATATTGAACCGGCATTCGGTCAGCGAAACAAAGCTGCTGCTAAAGCCTAAATTGGAAAAAGCCTGACCCAGTACTTTTCCATGCCAACCCGGATCATCGGTAACAACGGCAATGCGCCTTATGGCGTTCGTTTTAAACTCTGGAAATACCATTCAGATCGACACGCCGTACCGGCGAAGTAGCTGGGTCATTATGAAATAACATAATACAGTCAAGGCACTGGCGATACTTAAACTTACCCAAAACGCAAGCCCAAACCTGAGTAATAGGGGCAGCATTATAAACAACACCAAGGAAGGCAGGACTAGCCAAAAGATTTGCTGGGATAGATCGGCAATTTGCCCATCCCCGACACCCTCGACATGCAACCAGATCATTGCCAATAAAGAAGTCAGCGGCAACGACGCCACCAAAGCGGCAAAACCACTACTTCTCTTGGCAATTTCCGATACTGCCACAATAATCAGCGCGGATACCGTTATTTTGATGAGGTAGTACGCCATAGGTATGGAACCTTTCCTTAAGCGCCGAAAGATAAATCCAGCAAAGCATTATCCAGTTTTCCCGCGCGAAAACTATTCCCTGATTCGACTGCGGTGACAATCACGGACGCAGGGCTAAACAGCATGGCGTCGATTTTGAAAAAATCGTATTCATATTGCTTAAAAATATCGGCAAACGGTTTACCGTAATCTTTTGAAGTTGAACTGGGTAAGTTATTCGCAAGATTTTGCGCGGCTTCGTCGCTGCCTTTAACAAACAGATGCACTTGGCCTGCAAATAAAATAGCGTCGTTCGTTCGCCCCATCGCTTTGACAAATTTGGGGTGCGGCGGACAAATGGGCGCACTGCCGCTGCCGTCAATGATATTTTCCAATGGAAAATGCAAGGCATGGGCCTTATGCATTGCCACTTCTAAAACCCTTGATACAACTTGTACGCAGCCCGCCAGACTGCTCGTTGGCGTAACGACAATCGTCAGTTTTGACGGCTTGATGTTACATGCCGCCGCCACTTTTTCGATAATTTCGACAGGCGGCACCGCATCGTTTTCTATTACCAGAACGGCTGTATCCGCCGCATCCTGATAGGCTAATTCTTTATACAGTTCTTCTACCGGTTCTTTTTTGCCTTCTTTAAGCTTTGTCGCCATGGCGCGTGCAGGACCTGAACCCAGCGCATAATATTTCTCATGGGACAAACTCCAGCCCGCATACTGGCTGCCCAGGCAACTGAGCACCGGATTGCTGGAATAAACATTCACCGACAACGGCCAATTTTCGGTATAAGCCCGTTGGCTGATCGAGACTTTCCCCAGGCCGCCCATGCAGATTTCCCCAACGATCCGACCCGCTTCGATCCCTCCCGGCACTTTTATTCCGGCATCGATGATCGTGCAACCGTTTTTTAATTGTTCAACACCGATCCGCAAGGAATTGGCGTTATCAACTAGATACTTCACTAAAGGCTGGGTCAATGTATTGACACTGGGGTTATATTCCATGCGTTTGAAACCTGTCTAATGCGTTAATAATGGATATTTGCTGGTTGTGTAACTGTTGCATAACCGTATCAGGGTCATGAGTGCGCGTAATCATACTGCAAATGGGCTGGCCTACGCCAATCCTAGTGTTTGCCTGCGGTATATCGCAAATGCCTAGGGGCCATTGAAAACCCTCCGGTATCACGAGATTGTGCCGTGCATAAACGATTTGATAACCGCTAATGCCCGACTGTTTTAGCTTAAGATCAGCCAATTCACCATTGCAGGCGTTGATATGACGGATAAATAGATCCGCAACGTACAACTGCATACTCGCGGGTGGCCGTGGGTTGATTTCTAGGACATAACTATCCTCGCCATCCTGAATAAAATCCAATGAGTTTAATCCCTTAAGGGAAAAAGCCGGCACCAGCTGTTCCAGCCAAGCGGCTAATTTCGCCTTCTGTCCGTCTGTAAGCCAAGTGTGATTAATCACCCCCGCAAATACGAAAGCGCTTTGACCATCTAACCGGATCGCCCATTGCCTGTTAAACCCGAC
>JBGAWU010000091.1:0-7720 GCA_044227425.1 Methyloglobulus sp. | reverse complement strand
ATTCAACAATTACCTTACCGGTATCAACCCTGCCACTGACTTTAGCATATTTCCACGCTTGTTCAAGTTGTTCTTGATTTTTAACCATTGTTTGGCCTTTCCCGGAAGACGACATGGTTGGTTTAACGAAGCATGGATAACCGATTCCGTTATCGACTGCGGCCTTAAGCGCGTCGAAGTTTTCTGCAAATGCATATTTGGACGCCGGTATTTTCAGCTCTTCCGCAACCAAGGCACGGATCCGCTCCCGGTTCATCGTATATTGAATGGCTTTTGCGTTGGGAATGACTTTAGACAAACCTTGCGATTCTATTTCAAGCAATACGTCCGTTGCGATTGCTTCGATTTCGGGAATGATATAATCGGGTTGTTCGAAGTCGATGAGTTTCCTTAATTGTTCCGGGTCGGTCATTGTAATGACATGACTACGATGCGCAACCTGGTGTGCCGGCGCATTCCGATAGCGGTCCACCGCGATGACCTCAATGCCATAGCGTTGCAAGGAGATGGCAATTTCTTTCCCCAATTCCCCGGAACCAAGCAACATTGCCTTGGTTGCGCTATTAGTTAAAGCAGTACCTACTTTCATTTTGAATTCTCCAGATAGTTATCGATATCTTCTTTGGAGAATCCGATTTTTTTCGCAACCCGATCCGCATGGCTTACCCTAGAAATACCCGGAATTAAACGGTATGTCGGCGCGTCGTTAGCAAACTCGACCTGTCTGGGTACACCTGTACCCTCATCGGCAAAGCGGTCAACCAATTGGTGGTTATGGGTAATCAGGATTGTACTGTTGCCTTTGCGATAGAAACCATTCAGCACATTCGACGAAGCTTCCATTTTTTCCTCAAAGGTCGTCCCTTCGGAAAGCTCGTCCAGTACAACCAAACTTTTTGCCGTAGTTGCCAGGAAAATATCTTTTGTCCGCTTTAGTTCGGTACCGAACCGGCCTTCCCCGTCATCCAAATGGCTGATTTCGGGAACCTGATAAAAAACCTTGTCGGCAACCGTTAAAGTTGCGGCTTTTGCTGGAACATAACTGCCAATTTGGGACAATACTTGAATTTGGGTAACGGTTTTACAGAACGCCGTCTTCCCGCCGCTATTCGGGCCGGTTAGCAAGACTAATTTGTCGTCGTCCAGTACAAAATCATTTCCGACGTAATCGTGGTTTTCTTTACCCAATACTGGATTGACCGCCGACTTAAGGTTAATACGATGATGTTTGGCGTCTTCGAGCTTAGGCAACACGGTAGGATGGGGAAAACTCTTCGCGTATTTCATGATCGAGAGCAATTCATCCAATTGCCCTAGAACATCCAAAAATTCCGCTACCTTATCGGATTTTTTGTAAAGGTTCCGCAACGGGATAATGCAATTGTCGCGGTCATATCCACCGATAATAGGAAAATAAAGCAGCATCAGCGGACCTAAGAATATAGATACCGCAGGCAATGAGGGTGTAATATCGACCGGTGAAAACATTAAAATCAGCCAAAGCAGCGCAATAATCGACGACAACAAAACTGGTTTAAGGATTTGGGGCTTGAAAATAACAGGGATGGGGAAGCGGGAACCCCCTTGTTCTTCCTTGCTTTTAATATTACCTTCAACAAGGTACACAGGGCCTTCCATCAAGGAATAGTACCTGGTGTCCTTAAACGACTTTAACCTATTGAAGAGTTCATTCAGGTATTTTGATTTTGGCGGTTCGATGGCTTCAACTTGACCAAGGATTTCCTGAAAAAATCGGACGCCGTTCCGGTATTGGCGATAACCATAGCCATCGATTTCGTTCTGCGCCCTGGTTTGGGAAAATGCACCCAAAAATTCGCCGAAAAACAATAAGTAGACGTTTTTTTCGGTAGCCGCGGCATTTTCCACGATTTTCTCTACCTGTTCTCTCAACGCCTGATTTTTTTCGAGTTCTTTTACCGCGTCCTGCTTGGCCTTGATGTCCTTGATTACGTTGAGCGGTTGGCACAAGGAGCGATACAATACCGCTTGCCCTATCGTGGTTGTTGCATGATTGACCGACTCGAAAACCTTATCGATTTCTAGCGTGTTAAATGCCGTTTCGTCGATGACACCTTCTTCCCTCGGCAATGGCTTGCTGGATTTAACGGTCGGCCAAGTTTCTTCCTGCCAGCTATTTAATATAGTTTCTTGCATTTAACAGCCCTTAAATACATCAGTACGGATCAGATGACGGATCGGGTTAGATCCATTCACCCAGCAAATCTTCTAAAGCGCCCACATGCCTGTCTGAATCGTTCAATGCAGGGATATAGCGGTATCCGCTGCCCCCGGCCCCGATAAAAACGTCCTTATTTTCCATGGCGATTTCCTCCAGGGTTTCAAGACAATCAACAGCAAACCCAGGGCAAATCACATCGACTGTTTTCGTGCCTTGGGCAGGCAATTTTTGCAAAGTTTCTGCACAATAAGGTTTAAGCCATTCCGCTTTACCGAAACGGGATTGAAAAACTAAAAGCCACTGGTTTTCATCAAGCCTCAGCTTTTCTGCAATGAGCCTTGCAGTTTCCTGACATTGATAATAGTAAGGATCGCCCAATTTTGTAAGCAATTCGGGCAAGCCATGAAAAGACATCAATAATAATTCATTTCTGCCATGTTCTTCCCAAAAAGAATTAACAGCTTCAGCAACTGCGCCAATATAACGCCCGTCCCGATAATAATTGCTGACAAACCGAAAGTTCGGTAAATACCGCCAACCATTGAATTCTTTGACAACATCGTCATAAACCGATGCAGTCGTCGTCGATGAAAATTGGGGATATAACGGTAAAACAATGACATCGTCAATGCCTTGTTGCTTAAATAACTGCAATTGACTGGCGATAGACGGCTCGCCGTAGCGCATGGCGTAAGCTACTGCGATGCCTTTGGCGGCAAGCTTCCCAGCTAATTTTCCGCTCAACCGTGCCGTTAAATAAGCCAACGGTGAACCTTGATCCGTCCAAATCTTTTGATAGGCTTTTGCCGAGCGCTTTGGCCGGAAAGGTAATACGAACGCATGTAAAATCAGCCACCAGATTGGCCTGGGAATATTAACGACACGCGGATCCGAGAGAAAATCTTTAAGGAATGCCCTCACTGCGGGTATTGTGGGCGCCGTCGGCGACCCTAAGTTTACCAGTAATACCCCCGTTTTTTTTGTCGCCATCATTGAATAAGGCTAACGGTTGATTAAATTTAAAAACTCGGAGCGCGTACTGATTTCTTTACGGAAAGCACCGGTCATTACGGAAGTGGTCATAATCGAATTCTGTTTCTCAACGCCGCGCATCATCATGCACAACTTTCGGTAAATAACCCACATGGCATTTGCCGATAAAAGGCAGCAAATGGTGCTCGCAAAGCGAATAAAGCTCGATATCCTTTACGATGACCATATCCTCGGAGTCGGCGGTAAATATGGCATCGTTAAGCACTTCCTCCAGCGATTTTTCATAGCCGTTATTCAAGAATTTGAAGGCTTTTGCTGCCCGTTTCGGGGTCTCCAACAGGCCTTCGCGATTTAAATCTTCCCCAATCGATTCGATTATTTTTGAAAAATACTCTTCCATTTTACGCCGTCGTTATTATTAAATTTCTGCAGTATACCTTAATGGTACGTAAAAGCGATGGCGTCGTGCACCACATTGATGCCTGCGCCCGTTTTTGTTGCATTCTCGCTTAAATGCCGCCGCCACGCCCTCGCCCCCGGCTCGCCGTGAAAAAGGCCAAGGATATGGCGGGTTATACTGTTCAAGCGAACCCCCGCCTTCAATTCATGCTCGATGTAAGGAAACAACAAGTCCATGATTTCATAACGTGACCGTGGTTGCATGTCAAAATTAAAAATCTGCCTGTCCACCTCGGCCAAGATAAAAGGATTGTGGTAAGCCTCACGGCCTATCATCACGCCGTCGACCTTTTTTATATGGCCTGCCGCATCGACTAAACGGGTAACTCCTCCGTTTATAACGATTTGAAGATGAGGAAAATCCTTTTTTAAGCGGTAAACAGCATCATAGTTTAACGGCGGAATTTCGCGGTTTTGTTTGGGCGACAAGCCCTTTAACCATGCTTTTCGGGCATGGATAATAAACGTATTACAGCCGGCACCCGCAACTTTTGAAATAAAAGCAACCAAATCTTCGTAAGCGTCTTTATCGTCAACGCCGATCCTCGATTTAACGGTGACGGGAATTGAAACCTCACGGTTCATCGCCGCAATACAATCTGCAACAAGCTCCGGCTCAAGCATCAAACAAGCACCGAATCGACCATTTTGGACCCGATCGCTGGGACAACCCACATTAAGGTTGATCTCATCATAACCATAATCCTCAGCCATTTTTGCACACGCCGCCAGTTCACGGGCGTTACTTCCCCCTAGCTGCAAAGCAATAGGATGCTCCATTTGGTTAAAATCCAAAAATCGATCGTGTTCACCGTGAATCAAAGCGCCTGTCGTAACCATCTCGGTATACAACAACGCATGACGCGTAATCAGACGATGAAAAAACCGGCAGTGCCGATCTGTCCAGTCCATCATGGGGGCAACGGATAGCAAATTTTTGATATTACCTCGATTCATAAGCGCTTAAACTCGACTTAAAAACGACTTGAATAGCATATTGGCACATAAGAATACGCTTTTTGAAACTCAGCGTAACCAGTACGGTACCAACGATACAAACACAGCACCATACTATGCAGGGCGCAAATAGTATTAAAAAGACAGGCGAAATAATACACCGCTAATTAAAATTGTTCGATAAAAAACAAGCCGAAGATCAGGCAAAAGGCACGAAACGACCGTACTCGACCCAACCAATCCCATTCCACTGAATTTATGGGATCAACTTGCCAGATGCCAGTGATACGAACATTAATATTTATTCTTTTCTATCTAAACGCATTTAAAGGGACTTTGATTTATTTAACAACCAACTTTAAAATTGAATTTAATAACTGCCCAAACAATGAATTGTGGAGTACTCCGATGACCCATCAAACAACTGCCGAATATTTGGCTACTCATAATTTTTTTCATGGCCTTAGCGATGAAAGCCTGAAATTCCTGTGTGAATGTTCAAGTATGTTCGCGATCAAACAAAACCAAGTCCTGTTTCGACAAGGCGAAATCGCCGACAAGTTTTATGTGGTCCTTCAAGGCCGCATTGCCGTTATCATTCCAGCCATTATGGGTCCTACCCTTGAAATCCAAACCTTGGGAAAGGACCAAGTCTTGGGGTGGTCTTGGCTAATATCCCCCTATCAATGGACTTTTCAAGCCCAAGCCGAGGAGGATAGCGAATTACTGATGTTCGACGGACCAGCCATTCTGTCGCATTGCGAACAGGATCCGAAGTTTGGCTACGAATTGTTAAAACGGTTTGCCGCGTTAATGTCCACAAGGCTCGATGCAGCCCGCAAGAAAATGATGAATGAATGGAGTCCGGCGGGATTCGCTTAATTTGGCCCCCTGTTAATCTATAGGTTTTCATTATGCCAGTTTGCCATGAAATAATTTGGCAGATTGTAAAAACGCGCCCAGCTTTGCGCTATAACACTCGTCCTTTTATTTTAAACTCGCAGAACCAAACGCCATTTATTTGCCTTAAGCAAGGGGCAATTTAGCTTTAATACAACCGATTTAACTAATCTTGATCCAGCGTAAACGGCTGGCATTGGTAACAACCGTTAATGACGACATTGCCATCGCCGCCCCGGCTATCATAGGATTGAGCAGGATACCGAAGAATGGAAATAACACCCCGGCAGCAACCGGAATGCCAATCGTATTGTAAAAAAATGCGCCAAACAGATTTTGCTTGATGTTTGTAACAGTAGCTTTCGATAACTCTATCGCCGAAGGCGCTTTCAATAACGAACCTTGTAAAATCACAATATCGGCACTTTCAATCGCGACATCCGTACCGGTACCGATCGCCATGCCAACATCAGCTTGCGCCAGTGCCGGCGCATCGTTAATGCCATCCCCTACCATGCCCACGGTTTCGCCTTGCTTTTGCAAGCTTTGGATAATATCCGCCTTATCCTTCGGCAACACTTGCGCCCGAATTTGCGTGATACCTGCTTGATTTGCGATAGCTTGTGCAGTGATTTCATTGTCGCCAGTAACCATAACGACTTTGACACCCATTTTTTTTAGCTGCTCCACAGCTGCAGCCGAGTCTTTTTTAATAGGGTCGGAAACTGCAATGATGCCGGCGATGGATTTTTCTACCGCGAGCAACATCGGCGTTTGGCCTAGTGCCGACAATTCTGCCATTTGATCTTCGTACTCTTTTACGTTGATATGCTTTGCTTCCATTAATGCCCGATTACCGAAACAAACCGGCTTACCGTCGATAACGGCTGTCACGCCATGCCCTGCAATGGCTTCGAATTTTTCGACTTTTTTCAGATTAAGCTGTTTTTCCTTCGCCGCCGCCAAAATGCTGGCGGCTAGCGGGTGTTCGGAACCTGATTCAATACTGGCTGCCAAACTCAAAACCGTATCGCCATCGAATTTAGCCGTATGTTTTATGGTGGAGACAACCGGTTTCCCTTCGGTAATCGTCCCTGTTTTATCCAGTACGATACACGTCAGTTTTCCTGCCATCTGCAAGGCTTCGCCCTGACGGATTAATATTCCGGACTGCGCCGCCCTACCCACCGCCACCATAACGGAAATCGGGGTCGCCAAGCCTAAGGCACAAGGACATGCGATGACCAGAACTGTCATAGATGTGACAAAGGCATAACCCAAGGCGGGGTCAGGGCCGAAGGCATACCAAACCGCAAACGTTAGAATGGCGATCAACACAACCACAGGTACAAAAACCGCAGAAATTTTATCCGCCAGCTTTGCTAGCTCCGGTTTACTGCTTTGCGCTTGCCGAACGCTTTTTATGATCTGCGCTAAAGCGGTATCGCGCCCGATACGGGTTGCCTTGAATAAAAAAGTGCCGGTCTGGTTAATCGACCCCGCAACGACTTCGCTGTCCACCGTTTTTTCAATAGGTAAGGGTTCGCCCGTCAGCATGGATTCATCGACAGACGAATGCCCTTCAAATATCACGCCATCGACAGGGATTTTTTCACCGGGCCTTACCCTGAGCGTTTCGCCTAGCCCTACATCCTCAATGGGTATATCGATTTCCTTGCCGTCCCGTACAACCCTTGCGGTTCGCGGCTGCAACCCGATAAGCTTCCTGATGGCGCCGGATGTTTTACCCCGAGCCATCGTTTCCAACCCGGTTCCCAAGTTGATAAATGCCAGGATAACAACAGCGGCTTCAAAATAAGCATGCTTGGCAAATGACGGTAAAACATTGGAATAATCGATCACAACGCAGGAAAACAGCCAAGCCGCACCTGTACCTAAAGCAATCAAGGTATCCATGTTGGCTTGACCCAAACGTAAGGCTTTGACAGCTCCCCTGTAAAAATGCAGCCCAGAATAGAACATGATCCCCAAGGTTATCAACGCTAATTCAGCCCAAACCAGCTTGCCTTCGGGCGACCCCATATCGGGCAACCAGGACAAATGTTCCGCCAACATCAAAAACGCACCGAAAGCACCGGCAACACCCGCTTTTTTCATTAGCGACTTGAAACGTTCCCGTTCCAGTGCTTCCTGTACATCAGGATCTTCCAGACCTTCCATAATCGCTGCATCGTAACCCGCATTGACAAC
>JBGAWU010000090.1:0-7742 GCA_044227425.1 Methyloglobulus sp. | reverse complement strand
ATCCTTTTCCCTTCGCGCTGCCCGAAATTTACCGGCATTTGATGCCGCGCCATACGCAGTATTTTGCTGTTTCCGGCCCGGCCCGGATTGTGCTAAAAAGCCGTTTGGATTTTGAACGGCATGCGGTCGAAATGTTACAGGATTACCGGATCAAGTACGGTTTCGATGAAAAATATCAGCAGGAACTTGCTATTTCGACCCAGGTGGAAATTCACCATGTCATCACAGTAGATGGCAAAATAGAAGTTACCGGACGGGAGGAACAGGCATTTATTGAAGTTCCCAAAGGACGGCATTGGCTGTATTTACAGTCGGACAGGCCGGTTTATGTGCAGCTTTTGGCCCAGACAGAACATGATTATTTATTCAACAGTTTAAACAATCCGCTGCGCTCGGTTAAAGAGATAAGGGAATCGGGCTTATTGCCGGGTACGGAACTGACAACCCAAGCCCAGATAGCAACGGCCATAGCCCACGAGAACAATCGCAAGGCCGGTGGGTTGGTCGCCAGCAATCTGGTGCGTACAACTGCCCTAAAACGTCCGGATTATCCCAGCGGGGTGGCAGAGGCAGATCAATTCGTTGGCGCCAGAACCTTTTACCGGGATTTGTTGCCTAGTACAAAGACCGATCCCGGCGACCAGTTTTCGGCGTATTTCCTTAACGAAACCTTGCAGCCGGTTAGATTGCCTTCGCGCGATGCAGTTTTGGCTGACCAAAATTTGGTGGATGCTTTAAAGCGTATCAACCAGGCTTATTTTACGCCGCTAAACCAACAGGGTAGCGCGGGGGCGAACGAATATACGTTGCCCGACCAGCAAACTGAAAGTGAATTGCGCTTGATTGTGGATAAACGCCAATGTGTCCCCGGCTTTTTACATGTGGAGATAAACCGCGAGTTTGCCAAAGACCTTGGGATACGTTGCCGCCCTGAAGTAGACGATGATGCGTTTGTCAGGTCGGTCGCCGATTCGGTTATTGCCCGGCTACAGCAGCAGCATAAAAACCCTAATATCACTTTAAATCCGCTATTTTCCGCCTTTGCCGAGCCGGGAAAACTTATTCCCGCCGCTGTTTTTGAAATTCCATTGCCAAGACATGCGCGCACCATTAAGGTCTGGCGCAGCTCGAAAGCGGAAAAACCGGTGCAAATTGCCGTGCAATACCGAACCGCCAAACCGTTCATCCTAACTGAACAAAGCCATTTGGCATTGATGCGCGAATTGCCCCGAAAAGAATTGTCGGCCCTTCTGGTTGCGCAACTGGAGCACGGCGACAACGGCACCAGCCAACCGCCAGAAACGAAGTCCACTGCTGAACAAGAATTAATCAATCAATGGCAGCCATTAAAACGACTGTTATTTTCCGAATACCGGTTGTATAAGTCCTTTGTTGCCGCCATGCCCGAAGCCACTGCCGACTCTTTGTTTGCGACCAATAATAATGAAGCCGATATCCGCTTGGCGGAAGCAGCGGAAAATCAGCAACAATGGCTCGACGCCCTGGAAATCTGGGGAAAGATCGCCAACGGCGCTACCGGGCGAGAGCGCGACCAAGCCCGGTTGCGCCAAGCGAATGCCTTGAACCAGTTTGGCGAGTATTATCTGGCGGAAGCTTTACTCCGTTATTTGACGCTTTACGGGGACACCGATGTGGCGGAGCAAGCCGTAACCGAGCTGGCTATAAGGTATCGCAGCCAAAATAACTCATCGGCTTTATTGGCGCTGGCGGCATCGATGTTTGTGACCCGACCTAGCGTCGAACATAGCAAACTTTTATCCGAAAGCCTGATGCTTAACGGCGAATACCGTTTTGCGCTGGTATTTGGTTTGGTTCAGCCTGGGCAATTGTCGAGGGAGAGCTTGTTGACCGCAGCCTATCAACTGCAGTGGTGGGAATCTTACGAAAAGCTGATGGAAGCTATCCCAGCCAAGCAGCGCGCCTTCTGGGGCGGTTTAAAGGCGCAACGTTTCGCTGATTACAATGCTGCGTTTAAAGCCTGGTCCGACTTCAAACCGTGGCGTGATTATCTGAACCAAGGGCTGCAACTCCGGGAGCTGCTTCCCCATGGCACTGCTAAAAACACACCGGAATTTTACCGGCAATGGGTCGATTGGCAGCAAAAAAATCCCGGTTCAAGGACATGGGAAGATGCGTTGTGGCATGCCAAGGATTATGCTGCCGCCGACACTTATTATGCGGTTGAACGGGATGTTTATTCCCAGGCGGTAAGGGCAACCCAAGCACGTCCTGTCGTCCTAAAGCTACTCGGGCCTGCAACCTTGAATTTATTGGTCAGGCCGATTCACCATCCAGGGCAGCCGGAAGAGTCATTGGATGGTTGGATTCAGATAAACGACAATCACACCCAATACCAGTATCCCTTTCTGAACAATGTCCCCAGCCAAGGTTTGCAGGTGATAGGCAGAGACCAGGTTCAGGTAGGGAATTTGGTAAGTTTGCCCTATCGGGTAGGACAAGGCTGGCATGAAATAAAAGTGTTCTCCGAACAAGCGCCGCTGTCGGTCGGCGTTCAGGAGCAACGGCCGGAATTGCCTGTTAGTGCATTGCCGCCCTTAACCGCCGATAACTTTACGGATATGGATGGACTGAATCCAGTATTGCAAACCTCGGCTTCTTCTAAATATCCTGCTAACCGCTAACGTTATGTACTATTTGCGAACATTGTCCAAGGATACGTTATTAACAAAAGCGCTTTTGTTATGGTTACCGCTTAGTTTTGCCGGTTGTGCCGTAGTGAGCGATATGCAGCAGGCAACCTTGCCGCCCAATTCGGTTATTTTAATCAAGCAAGAAAAACCGAAAAACTACTTGTTGATGCCGAATCAGGACAAGCAAACTGCCCTGTCCGGCAAGGCTAAAATAAACCCTGAACGGATAGCGCCCCCCCAACCGTCGCAAACAAATGCTTTTACGGAAAAAAAACCCGACGAAGCGGCTTTCGCCGAAAACCCGAGTTCCCAGACAACGGCTGAGCTGGCACAAAAGACACTGATGCGTTATTTAAAGCAGGTGGAAAGACAGCCAGAAAGCATCGGTGAAGCATGGGTAAATGCTGAAATCCTGGCGCAGCAGTTTCCAAATGATGGTGTGGTGCAAGATATTTGGCAACGCCTTATGCGCTACAGCGATTGGCAACCGGTCAATTCGATTATCAGCAATGGGGGTATCGATATTGCCAGCTTTAACGGCTGGCAACCCGAATCACCGGCGATTCGGGCGCGCCGCGCCTTATTGCCGACTGTCCGGGATAATGAACAAGTCATTTTTAGCGACCAGCGTCTGGTGCTTGTGCTGATCAATCAGGCAACCGTTACGCTCAATGTTGATGTCATCCTCGACGACATCGCTTTTTTGCCACAAGTACCGGCGCAATTGCAGTACCAAATCGATGATTTGGCGCCGCACCGGATGACGCTCGACAATCGCCAGGATTGGCAACATTTAAAGTTGACGGTACCTTCCGGTGAGCATGCTGTGCGTTTTTATCAGGACCAGCCGGTAGGTAACCAATTCATCAAGCTGCGTTTTGCCGAAACCGGTGGTCAAATCAGTCTCGCCCAGGAGCGGCCTTATTTTATAAGCACTTTAGAGCAACCCTTTGCGTTTTATAGCAAAGGCCCTTGTGAACTGAGGATTGATGAATTAACCGACGGTCGAGTTGTCAACCGTTATCAAACCGTATCCGAAGGTTGGCACACCATTACACTACTGCCACCCAAAGGCAAAGTGCGCAGTCTATACCGGGTCAGCCAACGGGTGGTCAATTTAACGCCTAAATCGCCAAACAACCGGATTGTCCAACGTGAACTAGTCCCCGTGCCATCGGTTGCCATTTCACCTAAACCGCCAATGAGCACCGACATGGTCGAATTGGTCGATGCCTTTAAATTAGGTAAGCAACAAGATGGGACTTTAAGCGTCGGTTTGGATTTTGTGCGCCGCAACAACAAACAAGAAAGCGGACGCAACCTGCCAGAAGAGCAATTTATGCAGGCGCGTTCAAATTACCGTTACTACGACGAGCCACATAACCTTTATTTCAATACTTTGGGTTTGGCGCGCTACCGTGAGTATGGCGGCCCTACCTTTGGTTTGGATGAGTCGTTGTATTACAACCCGGAATGGTTGCCGTTCAATGTACACGGCGACGCCAAGGTTTTCGCCCAGGCGCAACCCAACCGCGTGGATACATTGGCGCAAATGAACCTTACGCTTTCGCAAGCTTATGATATTCATCCAAAATTCAGGCTAATACCCAGCGTCACATTCTTTGCGCGCACATTAAGCAGGGATCAGCTTTTTTTAGACCAATTCATCGGCTTGAATCCTAATGACCCTAATCTGGTTCGGCAAATTCAGTCCAGGATTAATAATCCCAATGTCGGCTTTCATGGCCAATCCGAATTTAGCCAACTCGGGTTAAATTCACAGGAAATTGCAGATTTAACTAATCTTTTCAATGGAACGACTCAAGTTGCCGCTTTTAATAGCCAAAACCCTGGATTGCTGGCAAAACTGTTAGATAAGGTCAACCTGCGGGCTCGGGAAACGGACCAGGATGTCTATACCCCTTACAAATCCCAGCATAAAGCGGGTTTCAATGCAGCACTGACGGCGCAGGCAAGGCCGTTTTTAGATAGCCTTTTCTGGACCCGGGTGGGAACCGGAACGAATGAAGATTTCAATGTCGGCCATCCGGACCACTACAGCCTCGAACAACACTGGCAACAATTAGTGGGAGAAATTGCCCTGGATGCGTCGTATCGGGTGACTTTTTACCAGCCGGACAATGACCGGGCTAGCGCGCAAACGCGAAGCTATGCCGGGCTAGAAGCCAATTGGCAGCGTTGGTTGCGTAACCAAAACCGTCTGGAATTGTCCGCCCAATACAGTTACGACATCGAACGCAAAGCGAACTTGGCGATGCTGTCATTTACCTGGCATTTTGGCGAGGGCCGTGGATTGCGGGATTTCGCACCGAATGAAATTGATTTTAGGGATATTAGGGAGCGTCAATTCGTCAATGGACGCAATAACTTCATGGGCGTTGACGGACAATGTACGCCACCATGCCTTGCCCCACAGTAGAACTTAAATGCCGGTAACTCAATCTAAAACAGAGCAAAGTGCACTCAGCCGTCAGGGTATAAAGGATTTATTATCCCAGGGGCAGAACCGCTATTGGTATCAGCTCCATGCGGAATTACTCGAACGTTTGTGTGACGACTATGATGAATGGCCGGCATTGGATGCCAGCGCGAATGAGGATTTAAAACGGAAAAACAAGGTATTGGTCCTGTTCTTGCGGTATGAAATCAACCGTGTTACCGCCAATATGGAGCAGTTGAAAAGCCAATTTTATGATTACAATAAACGTTACACGAAGGCATCGAGTGAAAGCCAGAGAAATCAGTACTTATTGAACTACGCGAAAGAACTGGGTGCCACGGCCAGACAATTACGGCAGGATGCGCAGGCGCTTAATCGGTGGTTCGGGCATGATGCCGTCAGCGAACGTTTTCAACGGCGCCACCTTGAAACCGAACGGTTTTTGAGTTTTATCCTACAGTGTTTAGGCCATGCCAGCGTACAAGCGCTGGACGCTGAAATTGATGCTATCGGTAAACAAAAACTATGGGAACAACTGAGATTAGAATCCCTAATCAGTCCGTTACTTGAGTATAAGGGCGACAACAGGGTCGTAACCAGTGCGTTTCATACTTTGTCTGTCGCTGTCCACGCATTGCCGGAAGCCTTTCAGAGAACCAGTATTTCAGACGCTACTTTACGGTTTCTTTATCATTCCTGTTTCGGTCACCCGTCGGTATGGGTGCAATGTGAAGCTTTGCAACTGTTGCAATGTGTTTCGCCAACATCATTGAAAGTCATTTTACGTACTCGTCTTGAGTTTCCCAAAACCAATGACGACTTGTTCGTTCGGCGAAAAGTGGTGCAAATTATTGTTGAGCAACTCACTATCGAGCCTGGACTGGAAGAATTGCTCTATGCCGTAATGCAAGACCCGGCTCCGTCGGTACGACAAAAATTTGCGGAATTGATCCCTCAAACTAGCCTTTCAGTTAAAAAGGGTTTCTACCCGATTTTGTTGTTCGGGGACAAATCAGCCCCGGTTCGGGCTTCGGCTTTGTTGAGCTTACTTGACTCATTACGGAACGCGGAAGAATTTGAGCTGGCTATTCTTTACCTGGATCAAATCCTGCAAACTGAAAAAGAACGTTTTGTGTTGCGGACGGCCTTGCACGTTTGTCGTACAGGTTTTGACACCCTTATTAACAGCAAAGCGTCGCCGTCTAAAGAAAGATTTTTTCTTCAATCCCTGCAGCCTGCGTTAAGGGTATTACATGAAAATGCCGATTCGCTAGCTGTCCGGCGTTACGCGGCACAAACCCTTGAATACTTATTCGCCTTGTCGGAGGAGGGCAGGCGGAACCGTTATAACAGGCTGAAAGAGTTTGTGGAGACCATGCCGCCTGGTAGCACACGTCGGCTACCGAAGTCGATGCAGGGTGCAGATGACGGCGAACTAGGCCGTTTGCTTTCCGTGATTGCCCAAAAAGATTTCGGGTTTGATGTGGAGAAATCCCTGTTTGGCCGGTTTATCACCCGTGGTCATGTGTTTGGTCTCCGTATCTGGCGGTTTTTGCATGAGTTCCGCCATCCCTCGCCCGACAAACGCCAAGCCTTTCGTCACACTGTGGGGCGGCTGTTTTGGGGTGAGATGAGGGTGCCGTCGGCAATTTTATGCGAGCTTGCGGAAACCAAAATTCCTGGTGAGCCGTTGTTTATAGATACCGAAGATGGCTGGCGTGGTTACTTGCCCCTGGTTGATGAAGTCATTTCTGCCTTGGCTTTAGGTAATGAAAAAACCTACTTTTATCACAGTGAAGGGCTTACTCTGTTAATTCCGCCCAATAATTTTTTAAATCGTTGGTTAGCCGGATGGAAACTGACGTGGCGGTTTAGTGATTATGCCCACTTGCGGAATTGGCTGGAAAAGAGCCAAAGCTCCCCGGCCAGTTATCTGGATGCATTGTCTGCTTTGGGTGTCAAAGTAGTTTTTCAGCCGCATAACCCAGGCGACTCGGAGCTTCGTACCGTGGATTCCGCAGTGTTGCGGTTTTTCCCAGCCATGATCCCGCTGCCTGCCTCAGAACTGACACGGTCGATCTGGCATGAGTTTAAAGACTATTTTGTCTCGGCCTATGGAAATTCATTGGTTGAATTGACGGCTTTTATGTCGTTGGCGATCACTTATTTTATGGGGCGGCATATTTATTTGTACCGTAAGTTCAGGGTTGCGCGCAGCAATTTACCCTTGGTGCTGGGCGGTTGGGGAACCCGAGGCAAATCAGGGACGGAGCGGGTCAAGGCAGCCATGATGAATGCGCTGGGCTTTAGTATTATTTCGAAGACTACCGGATGTGAAGCGATGTTCTTGCACGCACATCCCTTTGGTGCTCTGAGGGAAATGTTTTTGTTCCGGCCTTACGACAAAGCTACCATCTGGGAACAGCATAATCTGGTGTGTCTGGCGGAAAATCTCCATTGTGAAGTATTTCTGTGGGAATGCATGGGATTAACGCCATCTTATGTCGACATCCTGCAACGGCAATGGATGCGCGACGACTTGTCCACCATCACCAATACCTATCCAGACCATGAAGACATCCAGGGGCCGGCCGGGATCAATATCCCGC
>JBGAWU010000008.1:0-16669 GCA_044227425.1 Methyloglobulus sp. | reverse complement strand
ATCGGCTGCGATTTTATTATTGACGGAATATAAATATATTGTTTTGATATTAGCCAAAATGTCGCCAACAACACACTTGCAACACTTGAAATAGCGGTCGAAAAAAAATAACCTATAATATAAAAAAAAATTAATGCACAGATAATATCAGGAATCAATTCAGATATGCTTTTAACTTTCATGGCCTGATGGTTAATTTATAGTAACAGTAAAAATATTCAACGATAACTTAATTTATTACTTTTTAGCAGGTAGATTATGTCGATATATTTTAATCATACTTTTACTAGCCTTTGTTTTATATTCGAATTAACCATTAATTTAAAAAACATTTATAAAGAATTACTTATATTTATAAATGAAACATTTATCCCTCAGAACCACAACTTTTTATTGTTTGTTTCATCAACTTTGAGCCTATTCGGAAATCGACACGAACTCGTGATGAAAATAAATGCGAAGATCAATGCTTATTTTAAAATTGGAGTGTTGAACGCCATTACCTTAGAAACCTTTAAAAGTTATTGCCCATACCTTCTAGGGTACTTGTGACACTAGGGTTATAGATGGCTTGATAAGTGCGCCACGAACGCGAATAGTCAGTTGCTTATTAAATATTGCCCTAACTGTTCCTGCCGAAACATGATTTTCGAGCCCACTTTCATCACATTCCATTCGATTAGACACCAATAATCACTCGTATATAAGATCAATTAGCTCGAATAAATATACTTAAAGTAGGTTTTATCTAATTTAAACATTGGCGGAATTCAACCAAAGATCATGTTTATTGCACAAACTCAGCGCATGAATCGCGCCTTTATAGTTACTCAGTGTAAAAGTAGAAATGGCTGCTTGGTCTTTTTCAGGGTTGAACAGATGTTCATCGATAAATTTATAATCTTTATCCAATAAAACATGTTTAACGATATGGTGTTCGCATCCCTTCATCTCGTGCGAAGTCATAACTTTTATCGTGATCTTTTCACCGGACTTTTCGATTCCAATACTGGGTAAATGACCGGCAACCTTATCTTTCCATCGCCCTGGGGACTCTTTCGTATAGTAAATATTGCCAACGGGTTCTTTTTGCCCATTTTTTTCCGCTGCAATACCAGGTGCAATCATTGAAGCCGCCAATCCAGCCCCAGTTAATTGAATAAAACTACGACGTTCCATACCTTCTCCTCGCGATTGAAAAAATCATCTCATCTTATGATAGCTTAATCATAGCGAACCCATTTTAGCCTAATTAACGCCTGTTACGAGTACTAATTAACTAGATATAGGCCTCTGAAAAGCCTTATTTAGGTGCGGAGAAAAATGAAAGCCCGTAAGTTACCCTATTATTCGCTTTCAGCTGTTTGAAATGTATTCTTATCAGCCTTGCTGGATGCCGCCCAAAGCTGTAAGTTTTTAAACACCTGCATCGCTGGTTGGGAACCTCCCAACGCCACCGCATCCACCAAACAATACCAAGCAGCCACGCCGCTTGGCGGATTCCCTTGAGGTAATTGCAACACTGGATCAATGGGCGCCCAATGCCACGTCCCAACAGCTGTACCAATTAATTCCAGCCAAGTCGTAATAAAGAAAGCGGCAAGATAAACAAGCGGCGAACGGCCTTTGAACAAATAAATTAAAAAGACACAAAACAACAAAGCCCCGACAGCATCGCCTTGCTCAGGAATCCCGCTTATTCCCCACAACGACCATAATCCGCAGATCACCACGACGAAAGTAGCAATTTCTCTTGCATATCTTTGAAAAAATCCGGATCTTGCCAGGGCCACGGCCGTTAAGTACACCATTCCGTGTCCGGGAGGAACATAAGCCGGGACATTATGGAAACGGTATATGTAGCCTTCCATGTAAGGAGAAGCAAAATGCTCACCTAACGTGGCGAACATGACGGCAATCCCAACCTGCACCCTTACTTCGACCGTCTCTCCGAGCAATAAGCCGATAAGGAAAACCCAGCCGCAAACGCCCAAAGCGTTTTGCTTTTCTATTGCAGCATGGGCGTCGGTTGTCAAACAGATCGCCACACAGACGAAGGTAAATGCTGCGATGAAATAGTCCCGCCTTCTATGCGGAGGTTTCATAACAATTTGCGGAAAATGACGTAGCACAAAATCCTCAATAAAAGTTTCGTTATATTGCCTACTGCGCTTTTTAAGTTAGTTTAAACAAACAAACCGGCAACAACCAGATATCTGATAAATTTCCCTAATAAAATAATGATAACAGCCGACGCCAGGGGTAACTTTAACCAACCACCCGCGAAACAGAACGCATCGCCAATGATCGGCAACCAGGAAAAAAACAAAATCCACAGGCCTTTTGTCTTTACGAGAACCAAAGCATTTTGCTTTTCTTTGGGCAAAAGCGTCGCAACAGGCATTTTTTGTGCGGCCAACGCCCCCAAGCCCCATGTTGTCATGGCTCCGAACGTATTTCCCACTGTCGCTGCTGCAAGCAAACCTTCTATACGATAATTACCGGTAGATACGAGATAAGCTAACACAGCTTCTGAGCTACCCGGCAAAATAGTCGAAGAAACAAAGGCGCTAATAAACAATTCCCAATATTCCACAACTATCCATTTTGTTCGGCTATCCAAAAAAGACCAAAAAAAACCCTGCGCTGAGGCAGGGTTTCTTTTTAAACCAATGTTTACTTACTAGGCAACGTCTTGTTTTTTGATGAAAAAACCATGGTAATCAGTTTATTTACTAAATTAACAATATATTCAATCAACGATCTTAATACGTCAAAACTATAAGCCGTCGCCTCTGCCGTACTCATGTTTTGGAATTTTCTTCCCAAAAATACTGATACGACCAAACCAATCGCTAATCCAATAACCAAAGTACCCGATATAAACGAATCGGATACTTGCGCTGCAGCTTGTTTATTCGCTTTTCGGAGAGCTTCCGCTTTAGCCAATGCAGCATTTGCTGCAGCTATATCGATTTCGGTTTGTTTTGCCGCAGCAAAAACTTCGGCAGGTCCGGCTTTGTAGTTATCTGGTACCGCCGGCGCAGTTACCCCCGGTATGCTTGGCAGATCTCCGTCGCCAGCACCAACTTTCAACTGGGCTTTCATCCCTTTTTCCATGTGTTGAGCTATATCGCAATGGACAAGGTAAGTTTTATCGCCGGGAGGTAAAATCAATGTACCCGAAATTTCAGCAGGACCGGTAACCTCTAGGTGGAACATGCCTTTAGGATAAAGATATTTCGGCAAACCATGCATCATCCACTGATGCCTTACATGGTCTTCGTTGACAAAACGAATGGTTAATTTAGTACAAGGTTTAAAGTTAAACTCCTGGGTATCGAAAGCGTACATCCTTCCAGGAAACTTTTCTGCGAACTTGTGACCAACACGAACAGTAACTTCCTTTGTTTCGGAAATACTATCGCAACCGCCGGGCAATTTATCGGTATTCTGACCCATAACCATGCCGCCGGACATCTCCATAAGATGCCCATCCCCATGATCCATCAGCATCTTGGTATGGTCTTCCAACTCTTCCCCTAGCACCGTAGCCGAAAACAGAACCGCTATCAGACCCACCGACAAAAACTTTACCATCGTCTCACACCTTCACTAAACTTTAATGACCACTCGAGTACGGAAAGTAACTTCCGTACTCGCCAAGCCCGTTACCAATTATTATTTAGCTCTACCTAATAATTTATCCACTTGTTGTCTGAAAGGGGCAACGGACAGATACAACATAAATAAAATACCCACTATGCCAACCAGATACATAAATTTAGAGCTGCTTGACATCGCAGGGCCACCGCCAGCTTTGAAAGCCATGTGGACATCCTTACGTTCGCCTTGATCTGGAACCAAGGTGATATGGATCAGGTATTTGCCAGGTTCTGGAACGCCATTAGGCAGTTTCAGTTCGACAGTGCCTTTTTTATGTTTGGCGCCTTCCATGAAGAAAACTCGGGTTCCTTCTGGTTCTTTGGTGACTTCAAATTCTACCGTATCATCTTTATATTTTTGATCCTGATAGTCGAACACTAAAATCAGCATTTCTTTGTCTCTCGGAATATCCGCGCAAAACTCTTCCGCAGGAAAAGCATTTGGCTGGTAAGCCGTGTAGTGGATCCAATGGTCTTTTTCCAACTCAAATTTACATTGGTCGGTATCTGTACCTTTAGCGCCGCCGTGTGCCCAAATAGAAGCCGAAAACAGCACAGCAAGGGTTCCTATTAGTATTTTTTTTATCATATGTTGTGACTTGTTCATAAATTCTTGCACCTTCCAGTTTTATTATAATGAATTATGTTTTATTGAAAACATCGGCCTTGTCTTATAAACCTGAGTTTACCCATACAAAATAACTGTCGTTTTTTGTTCGTCAATAGCGAGCTTGCACTCTAGCACATCAATCATGACAAATAAAGAACCCTCTATAAAGTTTAAATTCCCATTGATCTTGATCAAGATATGGTGCTTTACTTGCCTTCCTGGTAACCTTTTCGTAGACTTAGGGTCAACATTCTCAAGCGGAGTCTTCTAAATATGTCATCGTTGACAACTTCAAGCGCCTGGATAGCCTTAAACACGCATTTTCAACAAATCCAACACGAGTCCATGCAGGATGCTTTTGCAAAAGACCCTGACCGTTTCAATAAATTTTCACTTCGTTTCAACGATATTCTCTTCGACTATTCAAAAAACCGGATCACCGAACAAACGCTCCCTTTACTCGTAGATCTTGTTAAACTTGTAAAACTTGAGGACAAAATACAGGCGATGTTTTCCGGTGCGGAAATCAACACCACAGAGCACAGGGCTGTGCTGCATGTAGCATTAAGGAACCGAAGCAACCGTCCTATCTATGTCCACGGGCATGATGTGATTCCCGACGTCAACCGGGTACTGGCGCAGATGCGCTCCTTTTGTGACCAAATCAGGTCCGGCAACTGGAAAGGGTTTACCGGAAAACCTATCACCGATATTGTCAACCTTGGAATAGGTGGTTCCAGTCTCGGCCCGAAAATGGCTTCGGCAGCGTTAAGCCCTTTTGCGTCGGCAAACTTGAATGTCCACTACGTTTCCAACATCGATGCCGGTGATATTACCAGCACCCTAAAAAAATTGTCTGCTGATACAACCTTGTTCGTCATTGCTTCAAAATCTTTCGGGACGCAAGAGGCCATTGTCAATGCAAAAACGGCCCGGGCATGGCTGTTAAAACATGCAAACAACGACCGCACCGCAATTGCAAAGCATTTTGTCGCAATTTCAACCAATACCGAACTTGTTAAAGAATTCGGCATCGACACTCAAAACATGTTTGATTTATGGGATTGGGTTGGCGGACGGTATTCATTATGGTCTGCCGTCGGATTATCGATCGCATTGTACATCGGCATGGACAACTTCGAAGAACTGCTGCAAGGCGCTTTCGAAGCTGACGAACATTTCCGCAATACGCCTTTCGAACACAACATCCCCGTCACTATGGGGTTGTTAGGCATCTGGTATAACAATTTCTACGGCGCGGAATCACATGCACTGTTGCCTTATGATTATTCAATGCGTTATTTCGCCGACTATATGCAGCAAGGCGATATGGAAAGCAACGGTAAAAGCGTTGACCTTAACGGCGAGACCATCGATTACCAAAGTGGGCAAATCATTTGGGGCCAGCAAGGCACCAACGGCCAACATGCGTTTTACCAATTGATCCACCAAGGCACCAAACTTGTTCCCTGCGACTTTTTGGCGGCCGCCCATAGTTTTTACGCCCTACCGGAACATCATGAAATCCTGATATCCAATTACCTCGCCCAGCCGGAAGCGCTTATGCGCGGAAAAACCGAAGCGGAAGTGTTGCGGGAATTGTCGCCGGAAGAACGTAAAGATCGGGTATTGGTCGCCTCCAAAGTCTTTAAAGGCAACAAGCCGTCCAATTCATTTCTGTATAAACGGTTGGATCCTAAAACCTTGGGTTCGTTGCTCGCCTTCTATGAACATAAAATTTTCGTACAAGGGGCGGTTTGGAACATCAATTCGTTCGACCAATGGGGTGTTGAGCTGGGGAAAATCCTTGCCAAAGCCATCCTGCCTGAACTAGTAAACGGTGAAATTATTCAAAGCCATGACAGCTCGACCAACGGACTCATAAACCATTTCAAAAAATTACGGCAAACTTGACGCGTGAACAACGACTGATTATTGGCTTTATTTTATTAATTATTATCGCCGGCATCATTGCTTCCATACCAAGGAATAAGCTGGAAAAGATCAAGCATGCCGGTGTTTTACATGTTTTAACGCGCATCGACCCGACGACCTACTACCCAACGTTGCAAGGTTATTCCGGGCTTGAGTACGATCTGGTCATGGCGTTTGCCGACCATTTAGGTGTTGAAGCCAAATTTTCAGTACCCGAAACTTTCAGCCAACTACTTACCGATATTGCCGCTGATAAAGCCGACATCGCGGCGGCAGGACTTACAATTACCGCTGACCGCAAACGCACTTTGCGGTTTGCCCCCGCCTATCATGAAATCAATGAACAGCTCATCTACCGTTCTGACCATCGCCGTCCAAAAACGGTTAATGAATTGGAAAACGGCATTCTGGAAGTGGGCAAAAACACCAGCCATATCGACACACTTTCCACCCTCAAGAAAAGCAATGCTACATTGACCTGGAATGTCAATGACACCATCGATACCAACGGACTGCTTTATTTAGTCCACGAAGGTTTGATCGATTACACCGTCGCCGACTCCAATCAAATACTGCTTATCCGGCGTTTTTACCCCAGCCTGAACATTGCTTTCGATATAAGCTCCCCCCGGCAACTGGCGTGGGCGCTGCCCATTTCGGAAGACAACAGCCTGTACGAAGAGGTCGAACGCTTTTTCAAGCGCATCATTGCCGACAAAACGCTAGCGCAATTGATCGAAAAAAATTATGGCCACATCAGCAAACTAAACTATGTCGATAACTGCACATTTAGGGAGCATAAGAAAAACAGGCTGCCGCAGTATCAAAAACACTTCGATAATGCCGCAAAAGAACACGATATAGATTGGCGCCTGTTGGCGGCCATCGGCTATCAAGAATCCCACTGGCAAGAAAACGCCGTGTCGCCAACCGGCGTGGAAGGCATCATGATGCTAACCAACGATACCGCCAAACTACTCAACATCAAAAACCGTCGCGACCCCATCGAAAGCATCAAAGGCGGCGCACGCTATTTTAAGCAACGGATAAAAGTCATGCCGGAAAACATTCCCGAACCCGACCGCACCTGGTTTGCCCTGGCTTCCTACAATGTTGGCATAGGACATCTTGCAGACGCCCGCAAGCTCACCAAAAAATTGGGTGGCGACCCAAACAAATGGCTGGATGTCAAAAAACACCTGCACTTATTGAGCGACCCGAAATGGTATGTCCAAACCGAATACGGGCAAGCGCGCGGCGACGAGCCGGTGCAATATGTCGAAAACATCCGTAGCTATTACGATTTGCTGGTTTTTTTAACGGAGGAAAACCAGATAAAGAAAAATGCGATGGAAGAGACCAAGGTTTCTTATAACCCTGAAACTGAAATTGCCGTACCTTCACCCTTGTATTGATACACCTAAGGCTTACGAGATCCACTTAAAATTATCCGTTCACGGTTCGACAAACTCTCTGAAAACAGATAATTAATTGAATTTAATAGTCTTTATGTTATCAGGATAACCTACTGCTAACGCCGTAACTTGAAAAATCCCTTCAGCAATTCCGAACATTCCGTTTCCAACACACCACCCTGCCAAAGCACACTGTGGTTCAAGAAACCGGCGTCGGCTAAATTTAGCGCGTTACAAACCGCGCCGCGTTTGGGATCATAAGCGCCGAAAACCAGCCGCTTTACCCGCGCATGGACAATAGCCCCCATGCACATGACGCAAGGTTCCAAAGTAACGTAAAGCGTAGTTTCGATTAAACGGTAGTTACCGACCACCTCACCGGCTTCACGCAAAGTGTTGATTTCGGCATGGGCAGTCGCATCATGGTTGGCTATCGGTGAGTTCCAGCCTTCGGCAAGACAAATATCGTCTTTAACCAAAACCGCCCCAATTGGAACCTCGCCCAGCGATTCAGCCCGTAGCGCCAACCTTAATGCGTGGCGCATCCAGGCTTCGTCCTGTGGGCTTATTCCCATTCAATCGTAGCAGGCGGTTTTCCCGAAATGTCGTAGGTCACGCGGCTGATTCCCGAAACTTCGTTGATAATCCGCCGCGATACCAGATCGAGAAAATCGTACGGCAAATGCGCCCAGCGCGCGGTCATGAAATCGATGGTTTCCACGGCGCGTAATGCAATCACATAATCGTAGCGGCGACCATCGCCCATCACGCCGACAGATTTGACCGGCAAAAATACCGCAAACGCCTGGCTGACCTTATCGTAAAGTTCGTGGCGATACAGTTCTTCAATAAAAATCGCATCAGCGAGACGTAACAAATCGGCGTATTGTTTTTTGACTTCACCCAGTATCCGTACGCCCAAACCGGGGCCAGGAAACGGATGCCGAAAGACCATTTGATAGGGTAAACCTAATTCCACGCCGATAGCCCTGACCTCGTCTTTAAACAGTTCCCGTAGCGGTTCGACAAGTTTTAATTTCATGTTTTCCGGCAAGCCGCCAACGTTGTGATGCGATTTAATCAAATGCGCCTTGCCGCTTTTGGCGCCGGCGGATTCGATGACGTCTGGATAGATCGTACCTTGCGCCAACCAAAGCGCATCGGTCAATTTGGCTGCTTCTTCGTCGAAAATCTCGATAAACAAGTTGCCGATTATTTTTCGCTTTTGTTCAGGGTCGGCAATTCCTTTCAGGGCATCCAAATAGCGTTGCTCGGCATCGACCCGGATGACTTTAACGCCCATGTGCTCGGTAAACGTCGCCATCACCTGATCGCCTTCGTGCAGCCGCAATAAGCCGGTATCGACGAAGACGCAGGTCAATTGGTCGCCGATAGCTTTGTGCAGCAACGCAGCCACCACCGATGAATCAACGCCGCCGGACAAACCCAAAATAACGTGGTCGTTGCCGACTTTGGCGCGCACGGTGTTAATACTGTCTTCGATGATGCTGCTTGCCGTCCATAGCGCATCGCAGCCGCAAATATCCTGCACAAACCGGCTTAAGATACGCTTGCCTTGCTTGGTATGTGTAACCTCAGGATGAAATTGCAGGGCGTAAAAGGCTTTATCTTCGTTGGCGATGCCGGCAATCGGTGCGCCTTCCGAGCTAGAGATCATTTTAAAACCTGTTGGCAACACCACAACTCGGTCGCCATGGCTCATCCAGACATCGAGCAAACCGTAACCTTCCGTCGAGAGATGATCTTCAATGCCGATCAATAATTTGGAATGCCCATGCGCCCGAATTTGCGCATAACCGAACTCACGGTGGCTGGACGATTCCACTCTGCCTCCCAATTGTTCCGCCATCGTCTGCATACCGTAACAAATACCCAACACAGGTACACCCAGCTCGAACACGATCTGCGGCGCGCGCGGGGTATCGGCGCTGGTGACCGTTTCCGGCCCGCCCGACAGCACAATGCCGTTTGGCGCGAATTGCTTGATTTCGTCGTCAGAACATTCGCAGGAATAAATCTCGCAATACACCCCTATTTCGCGGATCCGACGGGCAATTAATTGAGTGTATTGCGAACCGAAGTCCAGGATGAGGATTTTGTGGTTGTGGATGTTGGATGTTGAATTTTGCACGTTTATTACGGTTGTTTATATTTTAGGGTTGCACGAGCCTTAACCCGTTCTACAGAAGTGAATAGCGGAAGCTCGCCTTCGCATGAGTTACAGAATTTTATCGAAATCCTGGAGACTTAAGATGCTGATAATTTCTACGGTATTATCCACGATACGGTAAAAAATGCTATCAACTCCGCATTGCTACCCAGGTAATCCGGATCAAATAAAATCAACGGGCTGATAAAGGTAAGGATTTTCCACGATTTGCCCAAAGCGCTCGAACAGCCTATCTGTATGTTGCTCGGCTTGAACGATGCCAAATCGGCCCGTACCGTAATAACAAATAAGCCTTAAACCGGCTTTTGTGTCATAGGCGATCCTATCACTTGCCAGCGCGTGGACGGTCAATTGGGACGAGCACGGAACCCAACGATCAATACGCGGCACATCAATGCTGCGCATTGTATTGTTCTTTAAGCTCCTTAAATCCGGCTAAAGCTTCTTTCATGGCTACGCCGCCGCCGGTTAAATCGCCATCATTGAAGCGGCTACGGGCTTGCCCCAATTGCTGGGTGGCTTTCGATTTAATCATCGAAAGTTTGCCGTTAGCGCTTGAAATCGATTTTTGGATTTGCTTTGCTTCCATCAGCATCTCGATAACCGTCATTTGGTTTTCGCCTTTATCATAGGCGGCAACAGCCTTTTCCAATTGTGCAATTGTCTGGTTTATCGCTTCTTTTACGTCGGAAGTACTCAACATCCCGATAGCGGCAGCGTTGGAACATACAAAACTTAATGCCGCTGTTGTCAGCAGAATTTTGATGGCTTTCATCATGGGAAGGTCTCTATCCTGGGTTTATGGATTTTATTAATTCAGACTGCTTTATGCTAGTTTGCACTGCTTATATAGTAACGGATTCGGGGTAAATCGGTATGAAAGTTGGGCTAAAGCATCGGCTTTAATTTTAAAGTTAGCCAACAGGTTAACGATAACGCCTGAAAATATAAAAAAATTTCAATTTGGACAGATAAAGTAAATCCAGCAACCCATCTGTCGGTTAATTCTATTAAGAGGGTGCTTAGCCAGCGACTCCTGGTTGTGCAAAGGCGATTATGAAGTGGATTGAAATATTGCGATCAGGAGACACACCGAGTGAGTGACCAGGTGAGTCGGCGTTTACAAGAAGACTTTTCCATTCGCTCTAAACCAAAGCGAATGGAAAATCCTCCTGCCTTGTATGTTTCGCTTTACGTTTGTATTCGTTTTTGCTCGAAAATATCTGTGCTTTGTTAAAGCGGTTGGCGAACTTCGCTACCGGATTTTGCTTCGGCGCTTCTTCTATTTGGTTCATATTTTTACGTTTTTTCATGGTTTACCCTTTATAATGAGCGATTAATTTTTTAACAGCGGCCATTAGAGTAACAAACGGTTGTGAAATTCAAAAAAGATTTTGATGTAATTGTGGTGGGCGGCGGCCATGCCGGTACTGAAGCGGCGCTGGCTTCGGCGCGTTGCGGCATGCAGACATTGTTGCTGACCCAGAATATAGAAACTCTGGGACAAATGAGCTGCAATCCAGCTATCGGCGGTATTGGTAAGGGTCATTTGGTGAAGGAAATCGATGCTTTGGGCGGCATCATGGCGAAAGCGACCGACCTCGGCGGTATTCAGTTCCGCACTTTGAACGCCAGTAAAGGCCCGGCGGTTCGGGCGACACGGGCGCAAGCTGACCGCCGCTTGTATAAGCAAGCCATCCGTTTCGCGTTGGAAAACCAACCGAATCTGGCTTTATTCCAACAAACCGTTGCCGATTTGATCGTCCAAGGCGACCGGGTGATGGGTGTTAAAACCCAGATGGGTTTGGATTTTTCAGCAAGGGCTGTGGTATTAACAACCGGGACATTTTTGGGCGGTAAAATTCACATCGGTTTGCAAAATTACAGCGGCGGACGAGCAGGCGATGCGGCTTCAATTGCTTTGTCGGAACGTTTGCGGGAATTGCCATTCCGGGTAGACCGGTTAAAAACCGGCACACCACCCCGTATTGACGGGCGTACCATCGATTTCAGCAAGCTGGAAATCCAACACGGCGACAATCCGGTGCCGGTATTTTCGTTCCTGGGCCAGCGCGAACAGCACCCGAAGCAGATTCCTTGCCATATTACCCGCACCAATCAGCGTACTCACGACATCATCCGTGCCGGTCTGGATCGTTCCCCCTTATATTCGGGCGTGATCGAAGGCATCGGCCCGCGCTACTGTCCATCGATTGAAGACAAGATCGTCCGCTTTGCCGAGCGCGATACGCACCAAATTTTTGTCGAGCCAGAAGGCTTGGATACCCATGAGATTTATCCCAACGGTATTTCTACCAGTTTGCCGTTCGATGTGCAGTACGAATTTGTGCGCTCGATGCTGGGTTTTGAGAATGCCGAAATCGTCCGTCCCGGTTACGCCATCGAATACGACTTTTTCGATCCGCGCGATTTAAAGACATCGCTGGAAACCAAGCATATGAAAGGACTGTTTTTCGCCGGTCAAATCAACGGCACGACAGGCTACGAAGAAGCGGCGGCGCAAGGTTTGATTGCTGGACTGAACGCCGCATTGCTAGTGCAGGAAAAAGACAGTTGGTGTCCGGGTCGCAACGAAGCCTATATGGGCGTGATGATTGACGATCTTATAACCCGCGGTACGCAAGAGCCTTACCGCATGTTTACCAGCCGTGCCGAATACCGTCTATTGCTGCGTGAGGATAATGCTGATTTGCGCCTCACCGAAAAAGGCCGTGAATTAGGTTTGGTCGATGATAGCCGGTGGCGCGCTTTCGAAAACAAACGGGTTGCCATTGCCGATTTGCAGGAAGGCCTTAAAAGGAAGTGGATTCGGATTGACACTCCGGAAGCCGAATTAGCCGAACAAATTTGGGGAAAACCCTTGTTGAAAGAAGCCAACCTGTTGGAACTGCTACGCAGACCGGAAGTGGATGTGCAGCGGTTACTCGCTTTTTTTGACGGGGGCGAAAAGATTCCTGAACAGGTCGGCGAACAGGTTGAAATTCAAGCAAAATATGCGGGATATATCGTACGCCAACAAACCGACATCGATAAAACCTTACGTTACGATCATTTGCGCCTTCCGGAAAGTTTAGATTACGCAGTAGTACCTGGACTTTCGAACGAAGTCAGCCAGAAATTGAAATCGCAACGCCCCGAAACTTTAGGCCAAGCTTCACGAAAAAAAGCGCTTAATGGATGTTTGCCGTAGAATTCTGCTTGATGGAATAGCAGCGCTACATTTAACCATTGATGATGGGAAAGTAACTAGATTGCTTGCTTTTATCGATTTGATGGAAAAATGGAATAAAGCCTATAATCTGACAGCAATCAAATCTAAGCCGGAAATGGTTAAATTGCATCTTTTGGATAGTTTAACTGTATTGCCTCATCTTAACGGCGAGCGGTTTATCGACATTGGCACGGGAGCGGGTTTGCCAGGAATACCGTTAGCCATTGGTATGCCACACTTAGAGTTTACCTTGCTCGACAGTAACGCAAAAAAAACGCGTTTTGTACAACAAGTTGTGTTGGAGTTAAAACTGTCCAATGTAAAGATTGTGACCAGTCGGGTTGAAGATTTTCAACCGGAACAATGCTACGACATGGTGCTGACACGTGCTTTCGCTGAATTGGCTGAAATCATTCAATCGACGCGGCATTTACTGACACGGAGCGGAAAATTGCTGGCAATGAAAGGCCGTTTTACCGATACCGAGTTTAGGCGCTTTAAAAATCAGGCTACAATCATCCCTGTACAGGTTCCAGGTGTTGAGGCTGAAAGAAATTTAGTTAGTATTGGGCTTAACGATGAGTATGTTAACGGTTAATAGGTAAGGATGTGGGAAAAGTTATTGCCTTAACAAATCAAAAAGGCGGCGTAGGTAAAACGACCACGACGGTTAATTTAGCGGCTGCCATGGCAGCCGCTAAAAAACGCGTACTCGTAGTCGACCTCGACCCCCAAGGTAATGCAGCTATCGGTTGCGGCGTGGATAAAGAAACGGTGAGCTACACCAGTTTCGATATCTTGATGAAAGACATTCTGGCAACCGAGGCCATTATTAAACGTCCCGAATTAGGCTTCGACGTTATTCCTGGAAATTCCGATTTAACGGCCGCTGAAATCCGTTTATTAAAGGAAGACCGCCGGGAGCGGCGTCTGGAAGATGGCTTGGTACTCATCAAGCCTTATTATGATTACATTCTAATCGATTGCCCGCCGTCCCTGAACATGCTGACGCTGAATGCCTTGGTCGCCGCCGACAGTGTATTGATCCCGATGCAATGCGAATATTACTCTTTGGAAGGTTTAACCGCTTTGATGGGGACGATCAAAAACATCCAGGAAACAGTCAATCCCAGCTTGCATGTGGAAGGTATCCTGCGCACGATGTACGACGAACGCAGCCGCTTGACCAAAGACGTATCCGAGCAGTTGGTCGAGTATTTCGGCGACAAAGTCTTTAGGACCTGCATCCCCAGGAATATACGGCTCGCCGAAGCACCCAGCCACGGCTTACCGGTTATGTTCTATGACAAGGGGTCAAGGGGATCGTTGGCTTACATTGCCCTAGCTGGTGAAATGTTGAGGAAAAAAACCGGTAAAAAATAATCGGAATAAATTATTAATCTAACCAAATTCGAATAAAGTAAGCAAAGGTGAACGCATTGGCAAAACGCGGATTAGGGCGAGGACTGGATGCACTGCTAGGCGAAGTTTCTACAAAGGAACCGGTGGCAGCTTCCAATGTCCTCCCGATTGAATATCTTCAGCGGGGTAAGTTTCAGCCCAGAAAGGATATGAATCCAGAAAAATTACAGGAATTGTCAGATTCCATCAAAGCCCAAGGCATTATCCAGCCCATCGTCGTCCGTAAACTCGCGCCGGACAAATATGAGATCGTCGCTGGCGAACGTCGCTGGCGCGCCGCACAGTTGGCCGGATTGCAGGAAGTGCCTGTGGTCGTTAAAGACATTGACGACCGGGCGACAATGGCGATTGCGTTAATCGAAAACATCCAGCGGCAAGACCTAAACCCGCTCGAAGAAGCTGAAGCGCTAAGGCGTTTGCTCGATGAATTCAACATGACGCATCAACAAATTGCCGATGCGGTGGGTAAGTCGCGCGTTACGGTAACTAATTTATTGCGTTTGATGGAGTTACAGCCGGAAGTTAAAAAACTATTGATTGCCGGACAACTGGAAATGGGCCACGCGCGGGCGTTATTGGCACTGGAAGGGTTAAAACAGGTCGCCGCCGCGCAAAAAATTGCAAAAGAAGGATTGACAGTAAGGATGGCGGAGAAACTTGTCAAAGATGCGCAATCCGAAGCCAAACCTCAAAAAACCAAAACGGTCGACACCGATACCGCACGCTTACAAAATGAGTTGACTGCAAAATTGGGCGCCAAGGTGCATATCGAACATAAGCCGAATGGCACCGGAAAGATGGTAATTTCCTATGCAAGCCTGGAAGAGTTGGATGGAATCTTGGAGCAGTTCAAGTAAAGCACACAACACTCAATTAACAGTAAAAATACCCCGCAGACCGATTTTGAAGGGCTGCGGGCGATAGACCCAATCGAGCCAGGGCTTTTATGGACTAAAATTAAACCTGCCGATTAAACAAACCAACCAGATACCTTAACCTTTCCGATCTCTCGGTTGTGACTTGATCCCAGCTAAAACGCCAAGTCCAGTTGCCAGTCGTCGTCCCCGGCGTATTCATCCGGTGTTCAGTGCCTAACTCCAAAATATCCTGCATAGGAATAATCGCAAGATTTGCCACGGAACCAAGCGTAGCGTCTATTAAAGCCCAGTTTAACGAATTCTGCGGGTTGCCCAAAAAATCGTAAACTTTCCGTTTTTCCTCATCGCTAAGTTTTTCCGACCAACCTAGTGTCGTGTCGTTATCATGGGTACCGGTATAAGCGACGCAATTGCTGATATGGTTGATAGGCAAATAAGGGTTTTGGTTATTATCACCGAACGCAAATTGCAGGATTTTCATTCCGGGCAACTCAAACTCATCCCTTAGTGCTTCAACTTTCGGCGTGATGATGCCTAAATCTTCAGCGACAAGCGGAATTTCTCCGAATGCGGATTTAATAGCGCTCAATAATGCATGACCAGGCGCCACTACCCATTCGCCGACGATGGCGGTATTTTCGGTTGAAGGGATTTCCCATGCTGCTTCCAGCCCCCGGAAGTGGTCGATCCGTAAGATGTCGAACAATTCTAGCTGGGTCTTCAATCGGTCAATCCACCATTGGAAGCCGGTGGCTGCCAGGAAATCCCAATTGAAGTGGGGATTGCCCCAACGTTGTCCGGTTTCGGAGAAATAATCGGGCGGTACACCCGCCACCACCGTCATTTCGCCGCTTTCATTCAATTTGAAAACATGGCGGTTGGCCCATACATCGGCACTGTCGTAAGAAACAAAAATAGGGATATCCCCAAACATCAACACGCCCTGTTGTCCGGCAAATGCCTTTAATTCGAGCCATTGGCGGAAAAAAACATATTGTTGGAATTTGGTGGAATCGATTTCTGCTTTTAAGCGCTTTTTAGCTTTTTTCAGTGCTTTCGCTTCCCGGTTTTTAATATCTTCGGGCCATGAATTCCAGCTTTGTTGATGAAACTCATTCCTAAGCGCCATAAATAAGGCGAAATCATCGAGCCAGAACGATTTTTCCTTACAGAACTTAGTAAAGTCCCGTTTATCGTTTTTGTTGGCGCGCCCTACAAAACCATGGAATGCAGTATTGAGCAATTCGCTTTTCTGATAATCGCTAAAAGAATCCGATCCCGCAGATAAGTCCGAAAGGTTTAACCAGCCCTGTTGACAAAG
>JBGAWU010000089.1:0-7763 GCA_044227425.1 Methyloglobulus sp. | reverse complement strand
GGTATCTTGCCAAGAGTAACTTAAACGAACCTGAAACCCATTACTCCAGCTATCCTCAAGTTGTATTTCGGCACCATTAGATGAAACATTATCGACATTTTGATTCTGGGTGTGGGTATCATCAATTCTAACATTTGAAATAATGTCTTTGACATCGGTATGGAAAAAATTAAGCTCGCCCCGCAAACTTTCATTGAAATAATGTTCCAGTATGATTTCCGTAGTTTCCAGTTTTTCCGGCTTCAATTGGGCGTTTGCCAGGACAATAATCGAGGGGGATTCGCTTTCGTACACGCTAGGCGCCCTGAATGCCGTACCATAAAGCAATTTTATCGAGGTTTTTTCCCACGGGTTATAGATCAACGCTAAACGGGGATTAACGGTGTCCCCGAAGGTGCTATAAAAATCATAACGTACCCCTGCATTAAAAATGAGTTGATCGTTGATTGTGTATTCGTCCTGAGCAAATATCGCCCATCGATAATTACTGGTATCGGTGGTTGTTGCTTCTGTTACAGAGCCGTTTGGGAATGTATTAAAGTTGGCTAACTTTTGTTCGAAATTGTTCTGGTATTCACTTCCTACCGTAACGCGATGGTCGTCAAACACGACCTTCGACAGTTCAAGCCCTGCCCGCCACCACTGCCCATGGAACAGGTCGGTGTTTACGCCTAAATCGGAAGGCTGTCCTAGATCCGCAAAATCGAATGGGAAATAGCCCGAATAACGGTAATTATTATAGGAAACCCTGCCCTGTACATTGAGTTGATTGTCAAACGTATGGTTATAATTCAGATAAATAAATGCCGCCCGGTCATCTGTTGCTGCCCGTGGATCATTAAAAACTGTGCCGAAAGAGCCGGTTGGGATTGCTTTTTTACGGTTGGTGTAGATGCCTTCCAAAGTAAAATCGCCGTATGCCAATTTACCCATTAATCTTTTCGACTCTTCTTCATCGTTATCGACATAAAATCCATTGTTAGTTAAAGGATCTTTGAATTCTTTGGAAAAAAAACGGCTATCGCCTTGACTGTCGTAAAAGGTACCGGTTAAAAATGCTTCAAGGCCGTTGCTGAAGCGCTGCCCATAACTTGCGTTGGTTTTGTAGGTATTATTACTGCCGTAAGTTGCTTTCACGTTGCCCCCGCCCTGATCCCTTCCACGTTTTGTGATCACGTTTATTACGCCAAAAAAAGCATTGCTTCCGTACAGGGATGAACTGGGGCCGCGCACCACTTCCACCCGTTCGATCATGTCCACATCAACCGGGAAATCCTCATTGATGTAAAACGACTCGAACAAATTATCGTTATACCGGTGACCGTCAATCAGCAGCAATAACCGGGTGTTGTAATCGGTCGGCAGCCCGAAACCCCGCGTTCCCACATATCCGTAATTCCTGTCGCTGGTGGTGTAAAACCCTTTCAAGCTCGAAAGAATATCGCTGAAATTCCGGTATCCCCATTTCTTTATTTCATCCGCTGTTACGATGCTAATGGAAGCAGGTGCCTTGGAAACTTTTTGCTCATATTTCGAAGCGGTATAGACAGATGGAATTTCACCGAATAAGAGTTTTTCACTGCTATTTGACTGTGAATTTGAAGAATCCATCCCATAATCTGCAACCGCCGGTTTTTGCACCAACAGCGCCAAACTAGTTAAGCAGATAAGCCTATGAAACGTCATCACAACTATTTTTTCATCATTGACATAACCAAATAATAGTTGAATTTAACCATAAAAGTTGCAATCAATTTCGCATTTTAATCAGCCCTGATGATTAGTGTTATTTTTTCATAAAACTCTTCAAGTTAGCTAAGCACCCCGGCTACTTTCTTTTTTTGTTGCAAGCCCTTTATTTTTACTTCGATGTAGGGCATAAAATAACCCCGATATTTTTCTTGTAGGGCAGGAATCTTCCAGTCATCACCTTTAATCGCGCCCCTACAGCTTTTTGTCCCACAATTGCATTCCATATTGCCGAAATCGCCCGTTGTACACATCGCATAATCGAAGGTCAATTCTTCACCCGCGTTAATGTCCCTCATTGCAACTAAATGTATTTCAGTTTTAAAACCGGCATTTGGCTCGCAACTGTGATTAAAATACTCGCCGTTATTTAATTCATCAAAGCATGACGGCCCGAACACAAGGTCTGGATCTTCGCTGATTTGATAAGGAAACTCCTGAATTTCCGGGGGTAATTTATAAAATTCTTCCATCGTCATTACATGACCGCCGAAGACGACAAGAATTTCGCCCTTTTTGACTTTTTGTGCCGTAACTTGGCAACGTCCGCAGTAGGCGCTTATCGACAAGGTTATTTTGGGATTAAGCCAGTTAAGTTTTCGTATTGATGTCATATGCCGCCCCTGCCCCCTTTTTATTTTCCTGTACCTACAATAAAAGCGCATGGCTATAAGCCAGTTACAAGTTAGGAAAATAACTATATCTGTCAATTGGTTGAAATTAAAGAAACCAAGCCTTGGGAACCTGTGCTTAATAAATAGCCATTAAAAGCAACAGGTCAATATTGACCGAAAAATTAACCGAGCTTATGCCTGTCTCCAGGAATTATGTTGTCAGAACCTTACGCAACAGAAACGGATTTTATTGCCCTCTTCACAGGTACGTCAATAAAAAGCCATTAATTTATCGGATCAGTGGCTTAAATATAGCTAAAGAATAGCTTAATTGCACAACCCTTTCGGCTAAAACATTGCAGGGCGGAAAATTACAGCGCACAGGGCAAATTAGGCGCACACATGCGGTACTTTTAACATCCCTCTTCTAGTCAGACACGTCGCACTTAGATAGCACTGATTAATTCAGTTTTGGTAGCCATGCGTAGCTAATCTATCCACAAATCTGATGGTTTTGGTTGGATAGCGCCGCGTGACGGGGTATATTATCCCGCCACTTCATGTCTATTTTTAAGATGCACTATTTGCAATATGGCAGACGATAAAGAATTGAACAACCTCAAAATCGGCCTTGCCCAGATTAATTTCCTGGTCGGCAATATTGCCGGCAATGTTGAAAATATCATACAGGCGGCAAGCTATGCCCGTGATGAATTAGGTGCAGATATAATTGTATTTCCCGAGTTGATTGTAACCGGTTATCCGGCGGAAGATTTGCTGTTGCGCAAAGATTTCATCGAAGAAGCCAATAACGCCATCCACCTTATTGTCGAAAGCGTCAATGATATTGCCTTGGTGATAGGCTTTCCCGAATTGGCTGACGGCAAGCTTTACAACAGCGCCATCGTTTTGCATAACGGCGTTACATTGGCGTGTTACCGAAAACAAGCCTTGCCCAATTACGGCGTATTCGACGAACAGAGGTATTTCACTGCCGGAACGCAGCCTTGCGTGTTCGAGTTTAACGGTTCGTTTATCGGCTTGACCATCTGCGAAGATGTCTGGCAAAAAGGGATTATTGAAAAAGCCAAAGAAACCGGTGCGGAAATTCTGTTGACGTTAAATGCATCGCCGTTCAATTTGGGTAAAGTGCAGCAACGCGAAAACATCATCTGTTCCCAGGTTAAAGAAGCACACATCCCAATGGTTTACGTCAACCAAGTCGGCGGACAGGATGAATTGATCTTCGACGGCGCTTCATTTGTCGTGGGTCAGGACGGTGAAATCATTTATCGCGCCAAGGAATTCGAGGAAAACATTGGTATCGTCGAATTCAAGGATAATATCCCCATGATGGGTGAATGCGTACCGCTTTACGATAAAGTCGAAAGCGCCTATCGCGCTTTAGTCCTGGGCATTAAAGATTATGTCCGCAAAAACGGATTCAACGGCGCCATTTTAGGTTTATCCGGCGGCATTGATTCGGCGCTGGTATTAGCACTGGCGGTTGATGCACTGGGACCTGATAAAGTTGAAGCCGTACTCATGCCATCACGCTATACACAGACGATGAGTATCGAAGATGCCGCCCTGGAAGCCGAAGCATTGGGGGTTAAATACCATGTGACCCCCATCGAGCCCGCCGTCAACGCTTTTACCGGCATGTTAGCCGAAATTTTTGCAGGGACTAAAAAAGACACGACCGAAGAAAACATCCAGGCGCGCTGCCGGGGCGTGATTTTAATGGCAATGTCCAACAAACAAGGCAAGCTGCTGCTAACCACAGGCAACAAAAGCGAGATGAGTGTAGGCTACGCTACATTGTACGGCGACATGGCAGGCGGTTTTGCGCCGATAAAAGATGTACCTAAAATGCTGGTGTACCAACTGGCGCGTTACCGAAACTCTATTTCGCCGGTGATCCCGGAACGGGTGCTGACCAGACCGCCTTCGGCGGAACTTGCGCCTGACCAAGTCGATGAAGACTCGTTACCGCCTTATGAAATTTTAGATGCCATCTTGGAACGTTACGTAGAACGCGACCAATCGGCTGATGAAATTATCTCTGCCGGCTTCAGCATCGAACACACTGCCAGGGCAATCAGCTTAGTCGATAAGAACGAATACAAGCGCAGGCAATCGCCGCCTGGCATTCGGATCACCACGAGGGCGTTTGGTCGGGACCGGCGCTACCCGATTACTTCGGGTTATAGGGGAATTAAATCAAGCACGTAATAAACAATTTATCCGTGCTTTTTAATCAACGGTTTCAGTGTACCGTCTGGAAGATTGACCGTATAGGCTTGGCCGAAACCGGCGACATACTTACCTGTTTCCGGAGATAACGCGAACAAGTGAAAATCAGAGAGTGACCGTAATGCCCCAACCACTTCCCCGAATTTAGCTTGCAAGGCATTCAAATGGGTTAAATAGTTGTTATCGTCCCGCTTGATTTCCCTGACCGCACACTGGAATAACGCCCGCTCCCGAGCAAACAGGTTTTTCGATTCGGCTTCGGGGCGGATAAACATCACCGTTGTACGTGGATTAGCAAACAAATTAGCCGTATGCGCCGCGAGTTCACTGATAAAAATATAAAAACAACCGGCTTGATCCCGCACAAAGGGCGCATAGCCAAGGTCAGGCTCGCCGTTTATTGATGCAGTTGACAATAAAAGCGTCTTTTGCGAAACCAGCAGATTATTAAGGGCATTTTCCTTTTCCGTTAAATCGGCAATAACTTTCATTGACACCCATTCTCATTGTTTTGCGGGACATCTTAATAAAATGCCCCGCTTTGAACAATACCGCTCCTGTTAAAACAACCGTTACCGTTGGTTTCTTATGGACAATTTTGCCAGAGGCCATCACCGTCCAAGTTGCCAAATAGCTGATTAAACCAATTTACTTCACGGTTTTGCTTTGAACCAACCCTGTCCGTCCATTTTTTTCTGTCACCGCAAAGGCTTTGCAGGATTTCCCGTTTCGCCTCCAACCAGTCATCCCATTCATGTCCGGGCATAAAATTCCTTTTTTCGGCCTTGTAATAAGCCGCCTCGGCAATCATATGATCCAAATCCACAGCAACAGGTACGACCGGCACGGGCATTCTATCGACAAAGCCGAATTTAACCAGGTTGATGAAATCCATCGGTGAGTAACCGTCAATGCCTACTTTTACAGGCTCCCGATCCAACAACGTGCCAAACAACCGATCCCAAATGGATAATACGGCCCCATAGTTATTGTCGTGTTCCTTCCGTTCGACCGAATGGTGCGTCCGATGCAGTGACGGCGTCGTAAACACAAGGCCAAACCACCTTTCACCCCGAAATGCGCTATTCGTATGGTGAAACATAATAAACACGGTGGTCATTATCTCGTTTATCAGCACAACAGATGCATCGATTCCCATCAGAACGATTAACGCTATTTTCAGGATATAGGTCATAAACAATTCTGAAATATGTACCCTGAACCCGGTGGAAACATTCAGGTACGGATCGTTGTGATGGACTTTATGGAACCTCCATAAATTATCGTAACGGTGGCAAACCCAGTGCCACCCATACAACAACAAATCGAGCAACAAGAATGATATAACCGCTTTTTCTGCTGGATTAGGTACCGCATGCAATAACCCGAAGCTGAACTGCTGTTTCGCCACAATCCACAACATGGAAGCGGACAGTAACGACATAACCACGCTATTAAAAAGAAACAGGCTTAAGTTGGCGCTATAGGATTGCCGCAACAATTGCCTGGATACCTTGTGAAAAGGCGCTTGGATTTCCAACGACGTAAACATGCAGAACGCCGCGAGCAATACTACAGCGCCCGCAGTTTCGGGCGTTATGGTCGGCCATGACCAATCGATTTGATATAAGCTAATTAATGACAGTAGATCATTTAACATCGTAAATACCCTTCCTGTTTCGCACTGATACGCATTCGATCAGAACATTTCCCAATTAAATTACCGTTAAGCCAAAAAATAAAAAAATTACAAAACCACCCTTCTGACAAACCCAATTATTACTTAGTTCAAACCTAAATAACCAAACTATTGATTTATTGTTTACAAATATGAAACAAATAAAGAAAATCGCCGTTATCCTTTAGAACGGTAGCCGCCCGATAAACGGGCGGCAAAGAATGGCGGCAGGGTTATTACTGCGAAGGAAAAAACGTAAGGCGACACTTCGCCCTTTTCCACTTAAACTCTCTTTTCTCCGCCAAATATCTCGAGCAATCTCGGAAGGAAACCCGCCAATTCCGAAGACATGATAGAAAAATCAGCATCGAAGCGAGTGGCGTCATCTTCCAAATCCATCTCTTTCAATTGGTCTTGAACCAAATCAAGGAAGCGTAAACGTTTGATGGCAAAAGTCTTATCCAAAATAAACGACAGGCGGTCAGACCAGTTTAACGCCAACCTAATCACTTCCTTACCCGAATCCAGATGGTTCTGGATTTCCGGCAACGTCAAATCGTGGCGTTTGCAGCGGACAATTCCGCCTTCTTCACCCGGCGACCGTAACTCGCATTCATCTTCCACCGTCATATCGGCTGGCGGCTGTTGGCTTACCAGCCATTGGGTCATCGCCGCACCCGGATTATCGACCGTATTGACGGGTACGGCCGGTAGCGAGCCTATCGACTTGCGCAGTAATGTCAGTAAATCTTCCGCACCTTTGGTAGAAGCCGCATCGACCACCAACCAACCACCGACGGGATCGATATAAGCATACATTTTTTTAGAATAGGTAAATGCCTTCGGCAACAAACCAAAGATCAGTTCATCTTTGAGGGTCGAGCGCTCTTTTTTCGACAATTTCCGGCCCTGTTGCTCTTCGGTTTCCGCCACTTTCTCCTGGATCAACTCATTGACGACCGCCGATGGCAAAACCCGTTCCTGTTTCTTGACACACAACATCAGATGACCGTTAGTTGAATGGACTAATGCATGCCCTTCCGAACCGAAAGGGGCTGTCCAACCATAACTCATGGTTTCATGGGCGCCGCAAGGGCGGAATTGGTGTGCCGCCATTTTGTCGGCCAGTTCATCGGCAGTTAGTTCAAACGGTTCCGTCAAACGAAAAAGGCAAAGATTTTTAAACCACATGGTGCGAATATATCCTGAATAAAAGGGAGCGGCATTATCACACAATGCCGCATTCCAACGAACAGGGAATCGACCGCGATTTCAAACCCGCATTAAGCCCTTGTCCACTCTATGGTACAGTACGCATTATTTTTTCGAGAAAGGCATGGAACCGTTATCAACCTGGGAAAACCTATTTTTAGGCGCTATGGCATTATTGGTCATCTTCTGGATGAAACCAGGAATTAAAGCATCCCTGGAGAAAAGTAAAACCGTGCAATCAGATTGGCGCGGCG
>JBGAWU010000088.1:0-7797 GCA_044227425.1 Methyloglobulus sp. | reverse complement strand
CACAAAGGCAACATTATGAAATTTACCGAAGGTGCGTTCCGCAATTGGGCGTATGCGCTGGCGGAGCGGGAATATGCCGATAAAACCTACACCTGGGAACAGTGGGAACGCACCAAGGCCGCGCAAGGCGAAGAAGCCGCCAACAACGAGCAGAAAGCGGCGCTGGCGGCAGGCAAAATCCTGATTAAAGACGCCATCGCCGACATCACCTTGCAGCAAGTGCTGACCCGTCCGACCGATTTCGATGTGATTGCCACCTTGAATTTAAACGGCGACTACTTGTCCGACGCACTAGCCGCACAAGTCGGGGGCATCGGTATTGCACCCGGCGGCAATATCAACTACCAAACCGGCACCGCCGTATTTGAAGCCACGCACGGCACTGCACCGAAATACGCCAACCTGGATAAAGTCAACCCTGGCTCGTTAATCCTATCCGGTGAAATGATGCTGCGTTATCTGGGCTGGGCCGAAGCCGCCGATGCCATCATTAACGCGATGGATGCGACTATCGCCAGCAAACAGGTCACCTATGATTTTGCCCGTTTGATGGAGGGAGCGACAGAGATTAAATGCAGCGAGTTTGCGGATGCGATGATAAGGAACATGTAATTTAATTGTTTTAATCGTTCCACGCATTGCATGAGAACGATTAAAACATCAACTGAAAAAAATTGCCTAATTTTTTGTAAATTATTTCATATCCACTCTAGTAAAGTTTCTTTATTCTGCCTTTTTAATCAATTGGGAGCAGAAAAATGTCTAGATATATAAATAGCATTCGAAAGCAAAGCCATGATAAAAACTTTTTTATAGGTTGTTTACTGTGGATGGTTATATTTAGTGGCGTACAAATTGGCGTGTTGTATTTAGTTATTCAGCATTCAGAAACAAGCAATAATTTTCGGGATGATTTATGGCTGATAGCATATCTGCAGTTAGCTGCGGTTTTTCCGATAATCCCTCTCAGGCAAAGGCTAAAATCGGGCAAAGTCCTGATTGAAAGCAAACCATTTTCATATCAAACTTGGCTTACATTGGCGTTAGAGACTTTAATAAGTCTAGCTGTAGTTTATACTGGTTTTGGCTGGTCATTATCGGGGATAGCATGGGTACTTATTTTTATGTTGTATTTAGCTACGATGGCAATCGGATTATTGTTTACGGGCAATAACGGAAGCCAGATTTGCCAAAACGGGATATGGTTTAAAAACAAGGAAAGCATTTCTTTCTATAAGTTGATTCCTTGGCACAAAATCGAATCTTATGGGTGGACTATAGACCCTGATAAGTATATCGGAATGGAAATTCAATATCAGCTAAAACTGAAGCTTAAAAATGGCAAGCAGTCGAATAATAACGCAACCGTAGAATTAGATATACCCATGGATAAAAAAGAAATGGCAGAAACCTTACTTTTTGAACATGGTATTCGACCTTCCTAATCAGCGATTGCTGGGATAATCGTGTACTACTTTAAGATAAGTTTATAGTGCGTAGCTTGGGTTAGACGTGTATGGCAACATTGTTAAAATGACTACTGAAAGTTGGGCGCGTCGTAACCCAACGCTAGGTGGTGAAATTACCAACCAATGTTGGGTTATACCCTCGAGGGTATAACCCAACCTACGATAATACAAGTTTTATTTATGGAAGCACTCACTTTGTCTCATCCTAATCAACTGAAACACAATTATGCCAATTAACATCATCTGGATTGATAGCTGCGAGGGCGAAGAAATAATCGAAAGGCTTCGCACGCCTGTATGCACACTCAAAATACATCGCTGTCAGGACGTGATTACCAACATCGAATGGGATTTTTCGGATGACGCCGACGTTACAGGCAACGATGATTGCCAATTTTCCGATTTGTGGCCGGAACCGGAACAAACCGTCAACTTGAAACTGTTAAAACAAGGCACGGCGCATCAAAATAAGGTCTGGGCGGAGTTACTTAAAATTCCGTTCGGACAAACGCTAACCTATTCGGCTTTGGCTAAACAGATCGGTTCCGCACCGCGCGCCGTCGGTAATGCCTGTCGGGATAATCCCTATACGTTGCTCATTCCCTGTCATCGCGTTGTTGCGGTTAATGGCATGGGTGGTTACAGCGGACAAACACACGGCGAATTTATGAAGATTAAAGCCAGGTTGCTGGACTACGAAGCAAATTACGCAACGTGCAAAACGACGCATTAATCGATCAATTCCTCGATGCGGTTTGGGTCGAGCAAGGCTTAAGCGAAAATACCCTGACCGCCTACGGCAGCGACCTTCGCATTTTCGCCCTATGGTTGAAATCGCGTTCCATGTTGGAGGCGGATACCGGCGATCTGTCCAAATTCCTTGCCAACCGTTACCAGGACGGCATCGGGAACCGGTCTTCTGCCCGTATCTTATCTAGTTTACGGCGCTTTTATGGCTATTACATCCGTGAAAATAACATTGCCGTTGACCCCACAGCGTTGATTGCCCCATATCGGCAGGCCATTACCGCATTCGCTGACGGAAGCTGATGTCGAGTTACTGTTGAATGCGCCGGAAACGGCAACGACCTTGGGGTTGCGCGACAAAACCATGCTGGAAATGTCGTATGCGAACGGCCTTCGGGTTTCGGAGCTGGTTAATCTAACGCTCGACCCGGTCAGTTTACGGCAAGCGAGTAATCTGGATGGGATGTAACGGAATCCGGCATTCGTGGCCTCGATGTTCCCGTATTCCGCATTTCTTCATACGGGCTACTCGCTAATTGTTAAAATTAATTCGTTCCGATTCTATAGGCGCGCGAACTGTGATGAGCGGAAGAAGGTTGCGTCTTACAGCAAAAGCTAAAATGCAACAAATGGTCGATGCCTATCAAAAACAGGCGGCGACTGGACTGGCGCCGACTATTTTTGAAGTCATTACGGTAATTGTCGCCGTGCGCAAACGACAGGCGCGGTTCATGCCTTCAGCTTTTACCGAAAATATACAGACAGTCACAACAACCTTTGACAGATCTTTAAAGCAGGTAGTCAATCATGAAAAGCAATAACTACACCTTTATCGTATATCAGATCAATTCGGCTTTTTTGAAAACGTTGTTGACAAGAATTTGAACACATATTAGGACATACCTGAAGCCATGAATAACGTACGGATGACGATTGCCATATTAATTGGCTTATTGTCTGGCTGCGGCCGGACAGGTGCGCCGTTTTATGTTTTGTTTGGCGCTTTTTTTCCTGCCTGGTTGTTGTGTATGATATTAGGTGTTTTAGGTTCAATCGCGGCGCGGCAAGTATTTGTTAAAGTAGGGGTTTATTCTACGCTGCCTTACAAGTTGTTTGTTTGCCTGTCCATTGGGCTGATGGTTGGTATGTTAACTTGGTTGTTTATTTTTGATTAAGTTTTATGAAGGCGAAAGATCTCCAACCGCAAACTTTGTCTAAAAAAATAGTCTCATTGTTGGTTATGGCAAGCGCCTTGCTTATCGCGGCTTACACGGTTTATCGTTACGATACGAGACCCCTTACTGATGATGCCTCGATCGATGCAGAGGTTGTTCATGTCGCCGCTGAAGTGGCTGGGCGCATTGTCAAGATGGCTGTGGTCGAAAATGCCGTAGTCAAACGCAACGATCTGTTGTTCCAAATCGATCCGGAACCTTACCAATTAGCGGTTGACCAGGCGCGAGCGAACCTTGCCCTTGCCCAAGCCGACTTGGTTACCAGGCAAAAGCTCTTGTTTACACAGCGCACAAACGCTTCAGTCGCCAAAAAGCAAGCGCATCGTGCCGTTATTAATTTAAGTTTTGCTGAGCGTTCAGTTAACCGCCTGCAACCGCTTCAAACTCAAGGTTATGTGCCGTTACAGCAACTTGATCAAGCCTTGACCAATAAACGCAATGCTCAAACTGCGTTACGACAAGCTCACGAGCAAGCAGAATCTGCTGAGGTTAGCGTCGACACAATTGATTCCGCCGTCGCGACGGTGCGCGCACAGGAGGCCGCATTGGCAAATAGCCTACGGAATTTACGGAAAACCTCAGTGCTCGCTATGCATGATGGCCGTATTGTCGGTCTAACGGTTTCTTCGGGTGAGATGGTGGCAGTGGCGCAGCCTATTTTTACCTTGATCAATACTGAAGAATGGCATGCTGAAGCAAATTTTAGAGAAACTGATTTAAAAAATATCTCGGTCGGTGATTGTGCTACGGTTTATTCGATGGTAAACCGTAGTCAATCTATTAAAGGCATCGTGCAAGGCATTGGTTCTGGTGTAAAAAACAGTGATAGTTCCTATTCGCCCAGTGGATTGCCTTCTGTCGAAAGCTCGCTGAATTGGGTTAGGGTTGCCCAACGTTTTCCGGTACGTGTTGTGTTGAAAAATCCACCACCTGATCTTATGAGAATGGGTGCGAGTGCAGTCGTTGAAATTAAGGAAAGCGATGTCTGTCCCTAACGCCATCACTGAAGGCAATGTTGTTCGCAATATATTGGCGTTGCTTGTCCCGACTCCAGTTAAACAAGAACTTGCACTCCGGCAAGCCTTTATGTGTTGTTTGACGCTGGTCGTAGTCCAGCTGTACGGCTTGTCTAGCCCTGCGTTGACGGTTTATTTGATTTTTTTCCTAACTAAGCCAGATCGGGTATCAAGCCTTTCGGCGGACATTGACTGGGTGGTCTTGTATACCGCTATTTTCGCCATAATTTTGATTTTTTCCATGTTCACGCTTAATCGACCGATTGCCCGTGTTTTTGCCATGGCGATTTTTTCTTGCGCGATCATATTTTTGAGGAATTCTACCAAATTAGATTCATCAGCCCCTCCCATTGCCTTTATGCTGGATTTTATATTGGACTCGCTAACTGCGGAGTCTGACGGCGAAGAGGCGCTCAGGAAAATTTTATACAGTTGGTTGTCTTATACTATTCCGACCGGTATTGCTTTTTGCGTCAATATGCTGGCTGCGCCATCGCCACGACGATTGGCCGGACAACTAATTGCCGAACAATTATGCTTTTCCGCAGCATGTATTCAAGATAGGAACGCTTTTGACCTGAATCGATTTGAAGATTTGTCATTAAAGGCATCAGAAGTGCAAAATTTACTGAAACTCGCCGATAAAGCTAAAACTAGCCCAACCGAAGAATTACTGGCATTGAAAAAAGCATCTTTATCAAGCCATGAAATTCTTGTTTTAACCTTTTTGGCGCATCAAAATCCGGAAGAGTTATTGCCGGAAAATTTCCGCCGCTATATTTCAAATAATCTGTTTGAAATGGCTAAAATAATGGAGACGGGAAGTTATCCTGTTGATATCGACTTAAAACCTGCATCTGGAAAATTAACCCCGATTTCACGAAATATTGCCGACAAGCTTATTGAAACTATCAATGATTTTGCGGTAGTTGATGCGCACACTGCTGAATGCTTTGCCCCAAAAACCGAAAAGATCCCATTTTTTCGAAAAGACGCTTTTTCCAATCCAGAGCACGTCCGTTTCGCCTTAAAAACGACCGCTGCCGGCATGTTTTGTTACTTCACGTATTCATTGCTCGATTGGCCTGGCATTCATACGTGTATGATAACTTGCTACGTTGTGGCTTTGGGAACCACCGCCGAAACGGTTGAGAAATTATCGCTCAGGATAGCGGGCTGTTTGGTTGGGGCGGCAATGGGATTGGTTTGCCTGCTTTTTATCATCCCGCATATCACTTCGATTGCTAGCTTGATTGTTGTGGTATTTTTCGCAACAGCATTGGCTAGTTGGGTTGCCCATAGCGGGCCGAGGATTTCTTATGCCGGTATTCAGATTGCTCTGGCGTTTTTAATGATGGTAGTTCAAAGTAGCGCGCCTTCTTTCGACTTAACTATTGCACGGGATCGAATTATTGGCATTCTTTTTGGCAACATTGCTATCTATATTGTGTTTACCAATTTTTGGCCGCAAACAGTATCTAACCGGATTGATTCAGCGATGGCCTCTGTTTTGCGTAAAACGGGACAATTAATTTTAATCAAGGATAGGGTAAACCGAATGATTTTATTGTTATCACTGCAAGCGGAGTTGATTAAGGTAATGCAGGATATTTCAATTGCCCGTTACGAACCTTTGGAAATTAGGGTGACCAAGGAGTGGGTTGAAAATCGCCGTCAACTCGCAAATGCAGTTTTAGTCTTGCAATGCCCTGTGTATTGGCTGGCGAATGAAAAAATATCGTTTAACCATCATATAGCTAAGCATTTCGACATGGACGCCGAGATTTTGGAAAAAGTTGATTCAACCGCTATCTTTTGGGCCAGGAAACAATTTGCCATTGATTATCCACATCTGGGACGTAGAATCCCGTTTGCTGCGTGGTTAAATGATGATTTAATCGTGCCCCAGCTGGCTAAAATAGAAAAAAATATTGAGGAACGGCCACGCCCCCAGTTGATGTCCTGTATCGAATCGTATGGGTCTGTATAAGCTAAGCTTTATATTTATCATAGGTTTTTTGGAGGGGTGTGCGACAACGGCATTGAAACTGGCGCCGGACGCTCCAGATCGTCCTTGGCAGCCGGCAACTGATGTCATGGGAGAAATTTTACCAGGTAAAAAAGGTTTGACGGCCAATGCCAAAAAATCAACGTATGTACTGCCAAAAAACAAAAGGATCTCGCTTGTCCAGCCCAATCTCTCTATAGACGAGAAAAAAGTTTACACTTTGCCGGAGTTGATTGACATTGCCGAATCGAATAATCCGCAAACCATGATTGCCTGGACTGCGGCCAGAAAGGCCGCGCTTACTGTCGGCATAACCGAATCGGCTTATTTGCCGCAGTTAAGTGCGAGTGTGCTAGGTGTGAGCGCTCCTCCGCAAATTGGTAGCATTAGCACCTTGACCCTGCAATGGCTGTTATTTGATTTTGGTAAAAGATCAGCGTTGCTCGATGCCGCAGAGCAAGCTTCCATTATTTCTAATATTTCGTTCAATGCGGTTCATCAACAAATCATTCACGATGTGGCATTGGCTTTTTATATGGTTATTGCGGCGGAAGAGACATGCCATGTCGCCGAAGAAACGCAGAAAAATGCCCAAGCAGTACAAGTAGCCGCCGAACAGCGTTTTAAACACGGCGTTGGCACCATTGTTGATGTCGCACAAGCACGGCAGAGAACGGCTCAAGCCGACTATAACGTGGTGAGTACAAAGGGCAATTCAGAAAATGCCTATATTGGTTTAATTTCGGCGATGGGTATTTCGCCGTTAAGCAAAATAAAGATTGCCGATTTGCCAGAACATGAACTCGATCCGAAACTCAATGAACCCATTGAGCACATCATTGCGGATGCTTTATCCAGGCGGCCTGACGTTCTGAATGCTTATGCGATGCAAAAAGCCAGTTTGGCGAAAGTGCGATCGGCAAATGCTGAGTTTTTACCCCAATTATTTCTATCCGCGAGTGGCAGTTACAATGAAAACCAATTGAATGTCCATACATTACCGTCTAATGGCCAGCAAGGGTTACCAACAAGTGTCAACCCGGTGTCCTTGGGTGGGACTATATTTTTTGGTGTAAACATGCCGCTTTACGATGGAGGTACCCGTGCCGCCAAAGTTGCCCAAGCCGAAGCAGACGCGAAAAGCGCGGAGGCCCACACAACGAAAGTAAAAATTGAAGCGATTAGACAAATCGTTGTTGCCGAAAATACCTTGAAAACCAGTTTGGCCGAGCATAAATCTTCAGAAATCTTGGTGGAAACGGCGCAAATCGCTTACGATTCTGCCTTGGCTGCGTACCAAAATGGAACCGGCTCTATTACAG
>JBGAWU010000087.1:0-7817 GCA_044227425.1 Methyloglobulus sp. | reverse complement strand
ACGTTAACAGTAGACAGTTTCAATTACCGATATTCGTTTCATCTCAAAACTCTCAGTCCGCCCGTTTTCTCCAGCTGTTCTGGATTTCCTGTCGACCAGCTGATATTTGAAAATATTTTACCGGCTTAACATTCCGCCAGCCATCTGATAATACTTTTGTGTGTCCATAAAAACGGCGGATCAAATTAATTTTCTAAATTTATTTTAATTAATGGCATTTTCTACCCTCGGCTTGTCCGAACCCTTATTGCGCGCATTGAGCGGGCAAAATTATACAACCCCCACCCCCATTCAATTACAAGCGATCCCTGCCGCACTATCGGGCAAGGATTTAATGGCGGCAGCCCAAACCGGAACAGGGAAAACCGCCGGTTTTACTTTGCCGTTATTGCAGCGTTTATCCGAAGGCCAACGGGTCCAAGCCAATTGCGTACGCGCCCTGATTTTAACGCCAACCCGCGAGCTGGCTGCTCAAGTGAGCGAAAGTGTAGCCACCTACGGCAAATATTTACCGGTGCGTTCTGCGGTCGTCTTTGGCGGCGTATCAATCAATCCGCAAATGATGGCTCTACGTCGCGGCGTGGATGTTTTGATCGCAACACCGGGGCGGCTTCTCGACTTATACAGCCAAAACGCAGTCAAATTCACGCAACTGGAAATACTGGTATTAGATGAAGCCGACCGCATGTTGGATATGGGCTTTATCCGCGACATCCGCAAAATTATGGCGTTACTGCCCAAACGCCGCCAGACGTTACTGTTTTCAGCGACGTTTTCCGACGATATCCGAAACTTGGCGCAAGACTTGCTTTACAAACCCGCGTTTATCGAGGTTAGCCCGCGCAATGCCGCCGCCAATACGGTAAAACAATGGGTGCATCCGGTCGATCAAAACCGTAAAACCGAACTTTTAAGCCATCTGCTCCGACATAACAACTGGGAACAAGTCTTGGTCTTTACCCGAACTAAACACGGCGCCAACCGCGTTGCCGAAAAACTTGGGCGCGACGGCATTAAGGCCGCAGCAATCCACGGCAACAAAAGCCAAGGAGCCAGGACAAAAGCATTGGCGGATTTCAAACAAGGCGATGTCAGGGTTCTGGTCGCTACGGATATTGCCTCACGCGGGCTTGATATCGAACAGCTTCCCCAAGTCGTCAACTTCGACCTGCCCAATGTCGCCGAGGATTATGTACATCGTATCGGTCGAACCGGGCGCGCAGGATCTAACGGTCAAGCCTTGTCTTTAGTGAGTATGGACGAAAGGCAACTGCTCTCGGGTATCGAAAAACTGATCCGTCAAGCATTACCCCGTGAAACGGTGGCAGGTTTCGAACCGTCGGGTAATGCATCCACATCCCAGCAAGGGCAAAACCATACACCCACAGCGCAAAAACAGACACCGAAAACAAGCATTGCTAAACCCAAGGTAAACAAACCATTCAATGCCAAACGACATTCAAATAAGACAACTAAACAGCACAGTAAATTAGCCGGTTAAAGCCGAACTATTCCAGGCGCCTCTTAAATCCAGTCATTGTAGCAGTGCCGTTAAGTTAAGCTCGTAAACACTGACGGCGTCATTACAAAAATACAAAGTGACTGAAAAACCCTGTGTGCCTCAGATTTCCCCTACTTTGGTTATGCTCAAAAACAGGTTCCGACCGAAATGGTAACATCCGTCCTTAGCTTAACGGCATTGGGCTTTATAAGGATTCAGTATGGCTTTTGGGGACAGGGTTTTCACAAGTTGGTTGTGCCGGTGTAAACGCCGGCATTTTGGAAAATGTTAACCGAGAGCTTTCTGTTTGATTAATTTGCCCTGTCAAAAGGTAAATCTGGCTGTTTAATTGAAACAACATATATGTCTGCAGGCACAGCGTAATTAATAGGGACACGATTACAGCTACGACCAATTTTTTCTTCATCGTTGTTGTTTCCTCGTTGCAGATTTACGAATTGGTTTTATCTAAAATCACCGTTTTCAACTGCAATTCAAATTAATTAATGTTCTGTGATCTTTTGACAACGCTAATAACTCGCTTTATGACTGTAACTTACATCCCTTTCCGTATCCACGCGGTCGTCCAATTCAAAATCCTTTAAAAAATCCCTAACTTTAGGTTTTGAATAGTGGTTTTTTGCGCCCCTATCATCATTATCGCGCTTATAAACAGGTTTTTTGAATTTCGTAAATTGTTTACGCATTTTTCCACCCCAACGATATAACAGCGAAACAGATTGCAATTAAAATAAGCCATCATGCGCTCCCAAATGCTGTTAACTTACGCCCATAAACGCTGATGGCGTCATAACGAAGATGCAACTCGACGAGGAATCCAGTGTGTTTCAGATTTCCTTTACTTCTGTCGTGCTAAAGGCAGACTGGTCGAAATGACAACAATCGTTCTTAACTTAACGGTTTGATACGCCCCCAACATTCTATTTAACAAGTAATCAGTCGAATAGATTTAGCCGATGACAGGCTCATTCACCCCGTTTAGGTGGATATTAAAGCGATTCATAATAAAAAATAAAATACGTGCAAGCTCGTACATTAGGAATAACTCATAACCTATCGAAAATACATTTCCCCTGACTCCTAGGCGCAATGTGTAAAACTTAAGCCCGTGGATGCTGGTGGTATCATTCCGAAAGGGTAACTCGACTGGGCAATTTGTTAGCTTCAAATTTCTCCCCTTAATTAAGGCCTAACAGTTATCATGGCTATATTCCTACCGTTTGACCGGTTTACGTCGTTCGCGATTTTCAATGATCCGTAAGAATACAAAAGTAAGCCATCCGACAGCAGCCAAACCGACAGTAAAAATGCTATAAGAAATTGGCCAGGGGATGCCTTGGGTCATCATTGAGAATTCGGACATGCCGCCGATACTGGCCAGGATATTGAGCGGCATAAAAACGACGCTGACGACGGTCAATCGTTTGATAACTGTGTTCTGGTTGATATTGATGAAACCCACCGAAGCGTCCATCAAAAAGTTGATTTTGTCGAACAGAAACGCGGTGTGACCATCCAGGGATTCGATATCGCGCAGAATTTGCTGGGCGTATTCTAATTGGCTTTTTGCCAGAATTTTACTGCGCATCAGAAATGAAACAGCGCGCCGCGTATCCATGACATTCCGGCGAATCCGTCCGTTTAAATCCTCCTCGTTGGCAATGTCATTTAAAATTTTAGCGGCCTCTTCATCGCTCATCTGCTTACTCAACACATGATTGCCGACAGCTTCCAAAGCCAGATAGACATCTTCCAGCGCACCCGCCGAATACTCGGCATTGGCTGCGTACAGGTCGAGCAGCATTTCGCTGGAATCGGATACGTAATTGAGCTGGCTCAGCGCACGCAACCGCTGAAGCCGGAATACGGGCAGTTCTTCTTTACGGATCGAAAATAAAATATTTTGGTAGAGGATAAAAGCCACGACGACGTTATGCGACACGTCTTCTTTATCCAACAAAAAATCTGAGTGCAGATGTATTTCTCCGTTTTCTTCCACGTAGAACCGGGCACTGGATTCCAAATCGTTCAATTTATCAGGATCCGGCAATTCAATCCCAAAGATGTCGCCGACCCATTTTCGGTCTTCAAACTTCGGCGCGACCAAGTCTATCCAGATCGGCTTTTCCGTAATCAAATCCTGCGGCGAAGCAACGGAAATCTCCTGTAAACGGCCTTCCTGTAAATTGAAAGCCTTAAATCGGGCTTTTTCAACCGTGTACTCTTGTTTTCCAAGCAACTGCAAAACGCTCGCCGGAGAATCCCGTAAAATAAGCTGTTTGTGGTCGTCGTCCAATTGCGCCCAGATGAGCGCTTGCTCTTCGTACGGTAACGTTTCCAGGATATGGATAATGTCGCTGGCAGGCAAATGGGTCAGTATTTGCCCCAATTGCGCCATGTTCTCCTTATGCACCAGCGTTTCCACCAAGTCGTGATGGGGCATGTTCTGTTTGTGCACCAAATCGGCAACCAGCTTGTGTTTGCGTAAAATATCGTATACCGCTTCCTGGCTACCGTACTTTTTAGTGTTAGCGTCTTTTTCCATTTAAGAATGATATGGGACTTCGATTAAAGACAAAATATTAAGCCTTAAACTCAACAGCGGCTCGCGCAATTCTAGCAAATAAATAGTAACCTTTGATGCTAGCCCGATAGTGATGTTCACGGCAACGGTCTAAATCGATGAACGTTCTGGCAAAACCCCATCGATTTAGGAGCCACCGCCATGGCCATCGAAGACTTTATCACCGATCTGTTCTGCATAAAATCCGTTTGCAACCTGATGGAAATTCCAGTGAAACGATTTTATTTTCAACATCTTGTCATTAACTGGTAACAAATAAATGGCATAGTCTGAACGGTTACCTATTAACTTAAATAGCCATAACCAATTTATTCCAGTTTTACCCTATATGAGCACAACTCAATGAGAAAAAATAAATTATTCACTTATTTATCGCTAGCGCTCGGCATTGCGATTGCGACGCATAGCGGTTTAACCCTGGGCACCACCCCTGTTACACCTATAGAACACGTTATTGTGGTAATAGGCGAAAATGTAAGCTTCGATACGTTGTACGGCGCTTATAAACCCGCCAAAAACCAAAAGATAAAAAATTTACTGTCGCAAGGAATTATCAATGCTGACGGCGCCCCGGGGCGTAATTTTTCAAAAGCATTGCAGCGCCAAGGCTTTAACAAGACGAATGAATACTCGGTAAAGCCACAACGGTTATCGGCCTATCCATGGCTTCCGCAACCTTTGGAAATCGGTATCCTGACGCCTAGCTTCCAATTTTTAGGCGCGACGCCCGATGCCCGGTTTCCAGTCGACCTGCAAAACGGACCGTTCCAAATAACCAAATATGTGCCTTACGGTTCAGTTAATTCCGCAACCGGCGACCCTGTACACCGTTTCTTCCAGATGTGGCAACAAACAGGCGGGGACAATAAAGACTTAAGCCTATTCACCTGGGTGGCGACCACAACAGGGACAGGCGGCGATAACGGTCCTGATGGCCCGAAACCGGGCAACGCCCAACAAGGCGGGGAATTGATGGGCTTTTTTAATATGTCCCAAGGCGATGCGCCTGTATTTAAACAGTTGGCGCAAAACTATGCGTTAAGTGATAACTTCCACCAATCGGTTATGGGCGGGACTGGTGCTAATTTTTTTGCCATCGCAACCGGCGATGCCGCCGTTTATAACAATAACGGGGTATTGGCAACGCCGCCGGCAAACCAGATCGAAAATCCTAACCCGCTTGCGGGTACTGAAAACTTTTATACCCAAGACGGTTATTCTGGCGGTTCTTATGTAAACTGTTCCGACGCCCGCCAGCCGGGGGTCATGTCAATTTTGAAAGCACTTAACCGCAAAAACATTGAAAGTAATTGCCAAAATGGTGCGTATTATTTGGTTAATAATTTCAATCCGCCCTACACCGTGGATGGCACACCCCAAGCGCTTGGACCCGACAAATTCGTCTATCCGCCGCAAACCGTCCCAACCATCGGCGAGGCCTTATCAGCGAAAGACGTGAGCTGGAAATGGTATACGGCAGGCCGTGACACTGGGGATATCCTTAATGATGAACTTTATCCAACCGTACGATTTTTGGTGAATTCCCAAGTACCCGCCGTAATCCCCGAACCATTACGAACACAAATCGTTGATGCCCAAACTTACTCTACCACCCAGTCGGTCGTCTACAACAACATTGGCGACCCGCATAATGGATCCGCCAATGTTGTCAATACGCCAGCACTACGCGGCCATCTGAAAGGCATGGAAACTTTCGTAAACGACGTGGCTAACGAAACATTACCTGCAGTTTCATTTGTGGTACCCAAAAATTTGGTGAGCGGACATCCTGGTTATTCCGCGCCGGTCCGTTATGAACTATTCATTAACGATTTGATCGCTAAAATCCAGTCCAAACCTGATTTGTGGGCTAACACCGCAATCATCGTCACAACCGACGAAGGGGGCGGTTATTTCGATTCCGGCGTTATCCAAAACCTAGATTTTTTCGGCGACGGTCCAAGGATCCCACTGCTAGTCGTTTCGCCGTATGCGAAAAAAGGCCATGTAGACCATGTTTATCACGACCATGCATCAATTTTAAAGTTTATTGAATATAACTGGGGGTTACAGCCTTTATCTGCACGTAGCAGGGATAACTTGCCTAACCCGGTTTCCGAAGACGGCAATTATCTACCTGAAAATCAACCCGCCATCGGAAATTTAACCAGCATGTTTAGCTTTCCTTAATAACTTTTAAGAAACTACAGCCAGTTAATTCAAACCCACCACGGGGATAGTCTTATTGTCCCCGTGATGTTGACGTTCCAAGGCTTGTTATTAATTCCAGTTATTGACAAGCTTACCTTACTACCAACCCTTCTTCATTATTTACAATTCTAGGAATTGAACTATGCACTGCATTAACGGAATGAATGCAAAATCCTTTATGGCATCGATATTTTCGCTTATCGGATTCGGGTTTGAACTTCAATGCCGTTTATAATGGGTACACTTATTCCATCTGTTTGATAAAACAACAGGCGTAATTCCGGTTCTTTTAAGAACCTTTAGAAAAAACAACCTTAATCAATTAAATTAAGTCCGTTGCATAATCTTTACAATACCTGCGCACTTATTACACCAACTCACAATATTTCCCTTACATGCCCGATTTCGACCCAACTTACGGTTATACGCTAGAGCGGTTACTGAATGTCTCACCACCGCAAACACCCGATGGCTTCGCAGCATTTTGGCAGGCGCGATATTCCCACGCCATTTCAATAGATCCACGTCCACGGCTGCACCCATATCGTTACTCCCATCACTATTATGAGTGTTTCGACCTCAATTATCGTTCCACCGATGATTTCGAAATTGGCGGATGGGCTTTAATACCCAAACATGCGCCGGTAACGCGAGGTGTTATCGTAGGCCACGGTTACGGCGGACGCGAAGGCCCGGATCTGGAACTGCCTATTCCCGGTGCAGCCATACTCTTTCCTTGTTTTCGCGGTTTATCAAGAAGTCGGCACTGGCCGGTTTCCGACAACCCAAATTATCATGTCCTGCACGAAATCGATAACCGCGATAAATATATCCTGGGAGGATGCGTCGAAGATTTGTGGCTGGCAGTATCGGCGCTGTTGCAACTGTTCCCAACTGCAACCGGTCATGTAGGCTATCTTGGGATCAGTTTTAGCGGCGGCATCGGTATGCTGGCGTTACCTTGGGAAACGCGCATCCAGCGCGCCCATTGCAATGTCCCCAGCTTTGGTAACCATCCATTGCGGTTGCAGCTGCCTACCTGGGGCAGTGCGGCGGCGGTACAGGATTATCAGCGGTCACACGGTAATATTCTCGCAACATTAAGTTATTATGATGCCTCCGTTGCTGCCAGATACATCCAGATTCCTGTGCATGTTGCGGCAGCCTTGGCCGATCCTATGGTCGCGCCGCCTGGTCAATTCAGCATTTATAATGCGCTGCCCCATCAGAAAAAATTGTTTCTTCTGGATAGGGGACATTCGGATTATTCGGGCAAGCAAGCGCAGGAAAAAGCTTTATTATCGGAATTACAGTCATTTTTTAGCGAATTATGAACCGGGAATATCACTGTTGGTATAGTCACCGCCTAGGCAGGAATATGGAGTTGCTGGTTTTCGGCCACGCCGGGGCTAAAGTATTGGCGTTCCCTACCAGGAACGGGCGTTTTTACGAGTATGAAAACCTCGGCATTATCCATTCCGTAAAGGATAAAATTAATGC
>JBGAWU010000086.1:2581-7930 GCA_044227425.1 Methyloglobulus sp. | reverse complement strand
CCACAGGTTCAGAAATAGAGTTGGCATTAAAAACTGCAGATGAGTTGGCAGGTAAAGGCAAGAAGATTCGCGTGGTTTCCATGCCTTCTACCAACCTGTTTGACGCACAAGATGAAGCTTACAAAGAATCTGTACTGCCTTCTGGCGTGAACAAAAGGGTAGCTGTTGAAGCCGGCGTTACTGATGGCTGGTGGAAATACGTTGGCACAAATGGCAAGATTGTCGGGTTGAACCGTTTTGGCGAATCAGCACCAGCAGGACAGTTATTCAAGGAGTTTGGTTTTACTGTCGAGAATGTGGTTAAACATGTAGAGGCAGTGCTTTAATCGCAGCTTGACAAGGTTTTTTGGAATATAACAATGGGCGGAAGGTTACTCGGCGTAGTAATGATTCCGCCCGATTATTACGTCATTATGGGGTGTAAGCGTGAAAAATTATAAATTGACCAAAAGCGTATTTATGGCGTTACTGCTCGCAAGTACGGTGGCAGTTGCTGAAGATAAATATCCAGCATCTGATTTTCAACCTAAAGTCGTTTATCAAGATGAGACGGCAGCAAAACAATCAGAAAGCACGTCGAGTGCTGCGGCAAAACCTGCATCAACGTCTTCTAGCAGTAGCGATTCACAATATCCAGCGGCAAATTTCGAGCCTAAAGTAGTGTATAACGACGAAAACTATAAACACAATAGTTCAGTGCCAAGTAGTTCATCATCTTCCTCGTCGGCATCGAATGATGTTGCGGCAAGCGCTGCGCCAGCAGCTGTAGCTCAAAAAGAGGAATCTTCTGCAGGATATTTGCTTGGCTTGGTAGTGTTCGCAATAGCTGGATTTGTCTTATTCAAACGCGGTGCTGGTGCAACAACAGGCGCTTCAAAAGGCACTGTTTCGTCTGTTACAAGAAGTGCAGGTGGCTTAACCGGTGTCGGCAGATATATTCTAAAAGCATCAGGAACAGGCGTTTCAAGATATTTGGAAAAACAAGCAAAGAGCGTCCCAGCTGCATCTACATCTACCACAGCAACAGGTGTTGCCAAATACCTAGCTAGCCAAGTTTCAAGTGCGAAATCAAATTCAACCGAAGCGGTAACTGGCGTTGAAAAATACATGAGAAACAAGGGGTAATTGATGAATCAAAATGACTTTGGCGGGATCGTTTTTCCTGCAATGGCTGGTTTTTTTCTCTTCGGGAAACGAGCCAAAGTTCAGGCGATTCAACAAGAAAAACCCGATCAATTACCCGCCATAGTAAGCCAGCAAACTCATGGTCTTACTGGTGTTGCCCGGTATTTATTAGCTGCTCCTGCTGTTTCAAGCGTTACAAAATATGTAAAGAAGTCTGAGAAACAGCAATTATCAGGAGTAGCTAAATATGTGCTACGGCAAGCAATCGCTGAAAAAAATGCGCCAAAACCATCGGGTGTTTCCCAGTATGTTGCAAAAGTAGCTAAGGAACCTTTGCCCCGCAAAAAATCGGGGGTTGAGAATTATATTGCCAAGCAAGAAAAGGCGTTACGGAATGCGCCACTGCTTACCGGAGTTGCCAGATACGAAGTCAATCAAAATCTAATTGCCAGAAAACTAGCTGCGTTGGAACTAATTAAAAAATATCGAGAAGCTGAAGAAGAGGCTAAAAAATTAGCCAAAGAAGCTGCTGTTGAAGCTGAATATGAGGCATCTAAAGCTATGTTATCCGATGAGCAAACAAGCCAGGTTGGGGAAACCCCTGCAACCCGCGTTGGCCGTTATTTAAAGCAACAAGAATCCTCAAGCACTGCTGTAAAAGCGACAGGCGTTGCAAGGTATTTGGCGCGGCAAATTATTATTGACAGTCAAAAACCGGTGCTTAGCAAGGTTGCAAAATATCTTCAAGAACAAAGTTTGGCTACAAGCAAAAAACCGGCGCTGACGGGGGTTGCTAAATATCTGTCAAAGCAGCACGCGACGGTTAATAAGCCAAAAACTGCTAAGGAAGCCATCGCAGAAAGCAAGGTTTCGCGTTATATAGCTGCCCAGGAAGCAATTGAGAGTAATAAGCCGGTTCTGTCAGGTGTCAGTAAATATCTTGAAAGACAAGTACATTTAGAAGCCGATAAAAAAGTTGCCATTGAAACTGAACTGGAACTAATGGCGCCTGAGAGTGAAAAATGCCTGGAAGGTGAATTTATACCTGCAAACGAGTTCGAGGCAAAGAATTTAACGGGGGTTTCAAAATACCTAGAAAAACAAAACACCGTTGTTACCGCGGCAAAAGAAATCGCCAAGGAGAGGATTACGGGAGTATCCCGTTATGTTGACAAGCAAGTGGAAGCGGTAAAAGAGACTTTGGCGGTCGCGCCTTTAACTGGTGTTGACCGTTATTTGTTAAACAGAACTTCTTAACAGGTATATTGGCTGTACAAATTAACCGTTATTTCAAATTTAATAGGCGCAATTTGTTATACATTGGGAAATAAATAAATTCAAAACGAATATATTTATGGTAATTCAAATTGGATAGAAATTGTGCTACTATCAATTCCCCAAAAAGAATTCTAACTTCATTTAAAGGTACAAAATATGGCAAAGAATTTACTAGAACAACTCAGAGAAATGACGGTTGTTGTGGCTGATACCGGCGATATACAGGCCATTGAGACATTTAAGCCACGAGATGCGACCACCAATCCTTCATTGATTACTGCTGCGGCTCAAATGCCTCAATATCAAGATATCGTTGACGATACCTTGAAAGGTGCAAGAAACACTTTAGGGAACGACGCAACTTCAGCTCAAGTTGCATCGCTAGCGTTTGACCGGTTAGCGGTATCGTTTGGGTTGAAAATCCTCGATATTATCCCAGGCCGCGTTTCAACAGAAGTTGATGCCAGACTGTCATACGATACAGAAGCAACAATTACCAAAGGCCGTGAAATTATCGCGCAATACGAAGCAAAGGGCGTATCTAAAGATCGCGTATTGATTAAGATTGCATCGACATGGGAAGGTATCCAGGCTGCTGCCGTCCTTGAAAAAGAAGGTATCCATTGTAACTTAACCTTGTTATTTGGTTTGCACCAAGCGATTGCCTGTGCCGAAAATGGTATTACTTTAATTTCACCATTTGTTGGCCGTATTCTTGATTGGTATAAAAAAGACACAGGCCGCGATTCTTATCCCGCTGCAGAAGATCCAGGCGTATTATCAGTTACATCGGTTTATAACTATTACAAAAAATTTGGTTACAACACCGAAGTTATGGGCGCCAGCTTCCGTAATGTCGGCGAAATTACCGAATTGGCCGGTTCCGATTTATTGACTATCGCTCCTTCTTTGTTGTCTGAATTGCAGGCAACTGAAGGTGAATTACCACGTAAATTGGATCCTGCAAAAGCGGCTCAAGCACCAATCGAAAAAATTACGATGGATAAAGCTACTTTTGACCGTATGCACAAAGAGAACCGCATGGCCTCGGATAAATTGTCAGAAGGCATCATTGGCTTTGAAAAAGCACTCGAGCAACTTGAAGAACTGTTGGCTGCACGGTTAGCCAAACTAGAACATAAAGAAGCAGAGCCAGCTTAATATTGCCCAAAAAAGGATTGCGCTTTTAATCGGTGCGCCTTTATCAATAACAATTATCGCTCCAGCGCATTAGTGTTGGGGCGATTTTAATTTATATCGGATCGTTTATTTATGTCCCAAAAAATTCTTGATGTTGTAAAGCCAGGTGTCGTAACCGGTGAAGATGTACAAAAAGTTTTTGCTATATGTAAAGCCAATAAATTTGCTTTGCCTGCCGTGAATGTTATCAATACGGATTCAATCAATGCCGTATTGGAAGCCGCTGCTAAAGCAAAGTCTGCCGTCATTATCCAGTTTTCAAATGGTGGTGCAGCTTTCTATGCGGGTAAGGGATTGAAAGCCGAAGGTCAAAAACCGTCTATTCTGGGCGCAATTTCAGGTGCGCAACATGTTCACAATATGGCCGAACATTATGGTGTGCCTGTCATCGTTCATACCGACCATGCAGCAAAAAAATTATTGCCATGGATTGACGGATTGCTGGATGCAGGCGAAAAGCATTTCGCAACTACCGGAAAACCGCTTTTTAGCTCGCACATGTTGGATTTGTCTGAAGAAAGCCTGCAAGAAAATATGGAAATTTGCGGTGAGTATTTGAAGCGGATGTCAAAAATGAATATGACACTCGAAATCGAATTAGGCGTTACCGGTGGTGAGGAAGATGGCGTTGATAATAGCGGCGTAGACCATTCGATGTTATATACCCAGCCGGAAGATGTCGCCTATGCTTACGAGCAACTCAATAAAATAAGTCCGCGCTTCACGATTGCAGCATCTTTCGGTAACGTCCACGGTGTTTATAAGCCAGGAAATGTTAAATTGACTCCGAAGATTTTGGATAACTCCCAAAAATACGTATCCGAGAAATTTGGATTGGCACAAAACTCTTTAAATTTCGTATTCCATGGCGGTTCAGGTTCAACGGCTGAAGAAATAAAGGAGTCTATCAGTTACGGCGTTGTTAAAATGAACATCGATACCGATACCCAATGGGCAACATGGGCGGGAATCATGGAATACTACAAGAAAAATGAAGGCTATCTCCAAGGCCAGATCGGTAACCCAGAAGGAGATGATAAGCCGAATAAAAAATACTACGATCCACGCGTATGGCAACGTGCGGGAGAAGTAGGTATGGTTACCCGTTTGGAGCAAGCATTCCAAGAGTTGAATGCGGTTGGTAGCCTGTAAAAGTTAAAACTGTTTCAAAATTTAAAAAACCGGCCTTGTGCCGGTTTTTTTATTCTTTCAATAAAAAATTAAACAGTATTTTCAATAGCCCATTCTTTAAGAAAAGGCTTATAAAAATTCACGTCATCAACAATTGCGCCAGGTTGTCTGGTAATGGCGCTGGCAAAGTCTTGGGCCCTTTTCATGGTCAATTCAAAGTTCCAATTCAAGTTAATTCCGAGCAAAATGACTGAAGAAAACGCATCGCCGGCACCAACTGTATCGACAAGGGCAACAGAAGGTTTTGGCATGACGGAATAAAAATTACCGTTCCTGGTCATTGCTGAAGCGCCGGATTCACCACAAGTTACGACAATGCCATCCAAAGCGTATCTGGTTAAATACAATTCCATAAAAGCGCGGCTATCGATTTCTTTGTTTTCTAAAGCATGTACCTCATGGAGATTTAATTTCAACCAGCCAGCATCGGCTATCAATTGGGCAACATCAACCTTATTCCACCAGGGTTGACGTAGATTGATGTCGATAAATCTTTTACCTTGATGGCAAGATTTAATCCTTGTTAACGTTCGCTTTGTAGTCTCAGACCGGACC
>JBGAWU010000086.1:0-2571 GCA_044227425.1 Methyloglobulus sp. | reverse complement strand
CCGCCAGCGTACCGTGATATAAAATTCCTTCACGGTTAACCTTATCCAGGTTAGTTGCAGCAATAAAATCGTACGCTTGGTTAGCCACTATGGCATAAGCCGGTTCGCCATTATGGAAGGATACGTTGACTTGGCCTGTCGGGTGCGTTAAATCTTGTTGAAAATGATGCGTGGTCATTCCCCATGACTGCATTGCCGACTGGATTTGTTCCCCCTCCAAATCGCAACCTACGCGGCTGATAAAATCAGGCGATTGCCCAAAAGCCTGCAAATGCCAAGCGACATTAAAAGGGGCGCCACCTAATATTGTCGAGCCACCGGGAAAATGGTCAAAGAGGACTTCACCAAAGACGGTGATGGACTTATTGTTCATGTTCAAAATGAGTTGATTGTAAGTTTAAAGCGAAAATAAGCATTTTGTAATGGGTATTCACTGTCTATATATTATTGTAAATAGCATGGAAAAATTGAGGGGGATTGTATAGGGAAATAACTTTCCAATTATTGACAATAAATGGCGAACTATTATTTGAATGGAATATTTCATCTTTATGACATTATTGTTACAGCAAGGCAAAGGGTGTAAGTCTATGAGTATTAAGATGAAAGAGTAATTTGTAACACAACTGTAACAATTCTGTCATATATCTGTAACCTTATACCGATACTCTTGCCGTGATTTTTACATAACGGCGAGTATATATGAACCTCACTAAATTATCCTTGGCTATGACTGCAGTGCTTAGCGGGACCGCGTCTTACAATGCCTACGCAATCGATCTCTATGTCGATATCAAAACAAAGCAAATTTATGCTGAACCTGGCCTAAACCGGCAGTTAATGGGTTCTTTTGAACGAGTGCAAGATAAACCGGAACCATCGGCGGCACAAGCAGCGCCTGCTGAAATGGATGCAATCCGTCAAGATTTAGAATTGAAAACCAATGAAATTGCAGCGCTTAAAGAGCACGCCAAAGAGGCCGAGGAAACCAAAGTCAAACTCGACGACGGGATCGAGTTTAGAAGCAAAGACGGTAATTTCAAAGCGGCGATTAATGGACGGATGCAAGTTGACTCCCAAGTTAACGTCAATAATGATGTCGCACCTGGTTTTTTTCCGGAATTGGGGTCGGGAAGTCCAGAAACAACCGGGAAATTATCTGATGGCGTAGGCATTCGTCGCGCTCGTCTGGGTGTCGAAGGTACATTTTTCCACGATTACGACTATAAGTTTGAATATGATTTTACCCGGGGTAACGGCACAATCGGTGCGGGTGTTACCGACGCGTATTTAAGATGGAACTACGACAAGGCGTTTTCGATCAAGTTAGGTTCGTTTAAAGAGCCGTTCAGTTTAGAAGAAGCAACCAGTAACCGTTTTTTGACGTTCCTGGAGCGTAACATGATTGTCAATACTTTCGTGGACAACCCGAATACCTACAAAGTGGGTGTCGGCGCCAACTACTCGCAAGAACGTTATCAGATCGCCACCTCATTCCAAACGGAACCGGTGGGTAATAACGGTGCTGCGGCTTCAGCAACTTCGACGTTTGTAGATTCTAAAGGGGTAACCCAAACGGTCAATCCCAACGGCCCGAGCAACCGGGCTAACGGTTCCGGTGATACGGGCTGGGAAGTCAACGGTCGTATCAGCGGTATGCCGTGGATGGAAAGCAAAACGAAATTCCTGCATGTTGGCGCATCAGGTTCCTATGTTGACGTGAACAACAATTTCAGAGGCGACGGTTCATTGAATAACGGCGGTTTCTCTTTTGCATCCTTCCTTAATAACAACGTAGACCGCAGCAACGTTTTAAATACCGGCAATTTAACGAAAGGAGACGGTTCGCGGATTATCGACCACTTCACCCGATTCGGTGCTGAAACCGCATTGGTTTATGGGCCTTGGTCGGCTCAAGGCGAGTATATTCAAACCAATATTTCCGGCCACGGCTATAGCGGTAATACGCTGGACGGTTACTACGGTTATGTCAGTTATTTCTTGACGGGTGAGTCGCGTGCTTACAAATCCAAAACCGGTGCATGGGACCGTTTGAAGCCTAACCGTAATTTCGATTTGCATAATGGCGGCTGGGGTGCCTGGGAAGTGGCGGCAGGATATGATTACATTGATTTGAACGACGATGTAATTAATGGCGGACGTGCCTCAACGGCTAAATTTGGGGTCAATTGGTATCCTAATTCGCATTTTCGTTTAATGGGCAACTTCATCCATGTTTTAGATTTGAATGCGCCTAAGGATGTAAACCGAGGACGTGGTTTTAATAACGCCGATCTCGATACGTTTGAAATGCGGGCGCAAGTTGATTTTTAAGGCTTGACTCTTCAAAGCGGAATCCGGTTGATCCAGCCGGAATTCCTGCTCATAAATAGCTGCAAACTGGGTTAAAGTAACCCGGTTTGCAGATTTCTCTATGCGAAAGCTAAGTATCTAATTTAAAAACGCTTTGCAGCGTTTAATTTCTCCGGAAACTTGGTTCCAATAAGCTTTTTCAAAGCTCGTGGAAATCGTAGCCGGACGAATGCCGACTATCTCAAGTTTACAGCTTAT
>JBGAWU010000085.1:0-7967 GCA_044227425.1 Methyloglobulus sp. | reverse complement strand
TATTAACCTGACTGGTGATTACGTTTGGCGGCAAAACCGGAAAGTGGGGGATGGGCTATTTCGGCCATTACGAACCGGTGAAAAGCCTTAGCGTACTATTTTTTCCGTTTTCCCTATTTGCCCCTTTTAGCATTCCGATCAACAAACCATTGCCATCCAACAAGCCTTTTCCTTTTATTTCCTGGAAAGTAGCGAACCGCGCATCACCGTGTAAGCTTGGACGGCGCGGTATCATAATAAAGGCCAGGATTGCGGCAATGCTGCCAAAGCCAGCAAGCGAGCTAAAGGTTATTCTTCTTTTGACAACAGGATTATTGCCATAATAGGCACCATACTGGATTATTGTTATGGGCGTAGTCTGGAGCGGGCTTATCTTGCTGGCATAAAGGAAAAAATAGCCGGACAGGTACAGTGCTGTAAGAATAGTGGCGATCGCCAAAGCAGCGTATTTGACGAAGCTCATAATTTGTTTCCGTAAGACCTTTTTAGCATTGGGTCATACCAGATTTCTTTGACCAGCCGGGTAGTGTCTTCCAATGAGCACTGAACCACTATGTCTATGCTTTGGTAGATTAAGGCCATGATTTCTTCGGTTTGCAGGGCTTGCCCTGCCGGGCTTTGGCGTATCAAAAGCAGCAGTTGCGCCAAAGCCAGCTTAGCGGTGTATCCGTGTATGCTGGTGATTGAACCTGGGTGTCCTGCTATGGTACGCAAATAATCAAATGCTTCGCTACTACGAAGCTCAGCCAGGAATAAGCGGGTAGGGTACAAGCGCAAACATGCTTCCAACAATTCTGTTGCCGTCACATCGGCCACGCCTTGTTTGCCTTTTGAATAGAATAACCTGACATGATTAGGCTGATTTTTTAAGATCAACTCTTTAGCGTCTTCAATCGTGATAATGCGCTCGTGGCTAGGGACTTCCAGTATAAGCGCCTTGGTGACAGTTGTTTTGCCACTTCCCGTCACGCCAGATATGAGTATGGTTTTACGCGCTTTTACGGCCTTGATTAAAAAGTCCTCAAATCTACAGGCCTTTTTAAGTTCTAGTAACTCTTGCTCGGTATCGTCCAGCTTGTCGTCAGCGTCCTTACAGGCCGAAAAAAGGCCTTTTTCTGCCAACTCCGGTAATGTCCAAATTGTGTCTGATGGTCTGCGGACGGATATTGTATTGTGTTCTGCGGCTGGTGGTAGCACAAACTGTATGCGTTCACCGGTCGGCAGGGATGCCGATAAAATGGGGTTATTTTTGTTTACGCCTTGGCTTGTTTCTCCGGCAACCAGCAACCCCAAACGGTAACACCAATTAAGGTCTGCAAATTCAATATCGTGCCTTTGCCAACCGCTATACCGTTGCACATAAGCCTCTTTTGGCCGGTTGATACATATTTCCGTAGCGGAAGGGTCATCCAAAAGAAAGCGAATCGGGGCAAGGTAAAGCTCCAGGGAGCTTACCCATTTCTGTTCAGTAAATTTGATTTCAACAGGCTTGTTGTCGCCGTTGCCCATCATGCTGTTACCTTCCATCCCCAAGGTATGCTTGATATTGGTTGGTAAGTTCGTAGACAGGCTTGAAGCTAACGTCACGGGCAAATAAGATTTGTACCCTTTCGCCTTGTGGGATCTCAATTGTAGGCGGGATGTTAACCGTATTCTTTAGGGCTTCGGTTGCGACTTCACGGGTGCCTTGTTGTGAATAGTTGATGTTCGTGCTGCCATTGCCGCTGCCCAAATTACGGGCATAGTTGACACCAAACTGGATAGCGCCATCTATTAACGAAATCAATATTGCCGCACCAAACCTTTCTTTAAAGTGAGTATTTACTTCCCCTGTTATGCCTGCTCGTCCCAACGCATCGGTGGCCGGTGAATTAAATTCAGCGACAACGCCGGTTGGCGTCCTTGCCCGATTCCATAGCACAAACAGCCTTTCTTGCCCCATCTGAGTACGCTCAGAAGCGGTTTCGCCTGTTATCTGTGCACCGCGCTCAAGCAAAACTACCTTGCCGTCAGCACCATATATGTCATGGGCGAGGACGCATGTAACAAGACCTGGCAAATCAGAGTTGATTGCCGTTTCCAGAATACAGTCACCTTTGCTGCCTTTGGGTATTAAGAAGGTTAAGTCGGTAATCACTTGTGCGGTTACGCTGGGTGTTGCGGTTGGGACAAGGCGATCTCCAAGCTCACTGTTGGCAATTGTGTTGGCACTAGGCTGATTCATTTGGAATGGCTGTTGCCCATAAATGGTGTTGGCTTGTGTGGCTCCTATGCCGGCGCTATTGCTCCCTTGCTGTGGGTTTGACGGGTTCTTTCCTTCCTTTGAGAAATACACTGGGCCTTTTAGTCGTCGCTCAGCAGCAAGTTCATCGGGTGTCTTTTCTTTAGGCTTCGGAGGCTGGTTGTTGTTCATGGCCAGGTTTTGATCTTGGCCTAGTTGTTGCGGCGGTGGCCCGAAGACATCCCCCAAACTTACAGGCTCAGTATCTGCCGGTTCCGGTTTTGTGGCGAACGGAGAAAAGACTTTACCTAGTTTCGGCAAATTGCCTTCGCCTTTTAATTGCTGCTCTTCAAGTTTTTTTTTGGCGGCGGAAGCTCGGCTTTCTTTGTTGGCCATGTTTGAATAGTACAGGTACATAAAGCCAAACCCGAACAATAAAATTAGGCCAATACTTAATATGTTATTGGTTTTTGACCTGATTGATTGCTGCTTGGAAACAGAAGGTATGCGCTCGCCTTCCAATATTTCGTCATTTTCTGTGTCGTTATTGGCCATACCATTTCTCCAACGGCTTTTTTGTTTCCCGTACCACATTGTTTGACACCGTGCCGGACGTTACCCTTTTTCCGCGTCCTGAAAAGTTCCGGTTTTCGATACAGCCTTGCAGATCGCCTTGCCTTAACACAAAGCGTTTGGCTACGCGATGTACCCTAATGCTGCCGTCTTTAGGGGTCACGCTGAAATTGACAAGGGCTTCTGAGCCATCATCGTTTTCAACATAAATTGCGGGCAGTTCTGAGTAGGCGTTGAATTTGATCTTGGTATGCACGCCGTTGTCTTTAACCTCTATCGGCTTTATGGCATCGCTTCCGCAATACCAATAGTTTTGGTTAGTCCAAGAACTGTCGTCCTCAAGCTGTCTGCTAAGGTAATCGTATGAAGCCCGGCGAATGTTTTTCTTTATCTCATCGTCCGGGTAACGAAAATTAATGCCGTAGATCATCGTATTACGATTTTTCGGCAATTTTTTCAGGGCGATATAGTCAAGGTGATAAACACGCATGTTTGTTTGCATGTCTATGTTAGTTCGAACTTTTTGGGCGATTGGTTTAAGCCACGCGGTATTGGCGTGCGCCCCAAAATCTATCCCGGTTACGTCGCCTGAGCTTGCACCAATAAAATATTCGCCCTCTGCAAAACGGAAGCTTATCGAATAGCCCTCATAGCCGACCAATTGAACAATATCGTCCGGGTTATAGATCACTTCCCTTATCCGTGGGTCGGTATTGCCAGGGCGAGGGTGGGTAGCGGCAAGATTTGCCTGATTTGTAAATAACAGGCCAAGTAATACAAAAAACCTTATGCAGTTAGCGCGATTCATAATTACCCCTATCATCACTAGGTTGCGCTGCCGTTTCAGCTACAACTTCCGGTTCTTTTTGGTAAGCCAGCACCTTGAAGCCTAATGGGTTTATCGCGCGTATTTTTTTGTCTGTTGATTGCTCGCCAAAGGCGAATTTAATAGTCGATATCCAATGTGTAACGGCTGGTGCTCCGCTGCCTCCTTTTGTTTCTTCGGTATAAAACCTTATTTGTGCCATATCCTTGTCGCCACTTTCAGGCTCTAAAAAAGTGATGTTTTTCACATGGACGTTAATTGTTGTGCCGTCTTTAAAACGCACTAACGGGGATTGTGGGTTTGATTCATTCCAATAAGACGACCATTCGGCATTCAACTTGGCGTTATTCATCGCCCCAACATACTCATAGTCGGTTTCCGCCAAAGCGTAAAAAAATCTCTCTCTGGCGTGTTGGTAGTGGCCCAATATTTCCCTAGCTATCAATATTTTTTCGCCTCCCTCAAGGGATATTTCAGCATCAGGCACGATATCAACAATCCCTGTCGACGAGTCAACCCTGATTACTTTGAGCTTTTCCTGTTTTAGCGGGAATAACTGTATAAAAGCAATAACACAAAGCCCGATTATCGCCAGCGCTGCATAAAAGCTGCGTCGCCATGTAATCTTTTGGCTAACTTCGTTCATCAATACGTAGTTATCAAAACCCGCATTGGCATCGAGATAGGCTTGAATTTCTGGGTCGATTTTTTTAAAAATCATGGGCGGACAACAGTGTCAGGATTGATAGGAACGAAGCCGTCAGTGCAGCGCGGCATTGGTTTGGTTTCTGCACATCCGACCGCCATTAATGCAATTGCAATTATTAGAACGGTTAAAACTGGCTTGCTTATATTCATACATTTTTATTGTTAGATTTCGCTAACAATCCCAATATTGTTGTTAATATTACGTAACATATTACGTATGATATGCTTGTTATTAACCCCTTTTCTTACGTGTTATCTTACGTAACATGAAATCTGAACGACTTGAAATTGTTTTGCCGTCCTGGTTAAAAGCTGCAGTTGCGAAGGCGGCAAAGGCCAAAGGAATATCAATGGCCGAATACATAAAGGATGCAATCAAAGAAGCGCTAAAGAAAGACCTGAGGTCTTAAGCGCATATTGAATGTATCTCTTTTCCCATCAGGCTTGTTTTTTTCCTATTTCCCCCCCTGGACTCGGCTCTTGATTCTTTTTGTAGAACGCCCGGTTCGCCATGTTACGGGTTATAGTCTTATAAGGTGATGGCTTATGACCGGCTCGACCGTCACCAATACCACGGCCAACATCGTAAGCCGTCCGTCCGGCGGTTCCCTTAACTTTATCCATGCCCCGGCTCACCATGTTGTAAGTGTTAAGTGCGATACCGCCACTCATGGATGATGCCATAACCGGAACTTGGCGCATGATGATCAAAATAAACCCACATGCTAAACAAAGATTTACGCCATCGACTACTTCTATCGATGCCCCATACGCTTCCGCGTTCGCCGCGTATTTTTCAAGCAACCGCAACAACATTTTGCACATGACCGAGGCGAGTATTATCACCAACGCATAATTTGCCAGTTGTCCCATCCAGCCTTCAAAAAAACGCTTGGTGGTATCGAACATGAGTCCGATCACGAACAATGGGCCAACGGCTAATAGGCAGCCCACGGCAACCAACGAAAGGCAATATAGATAGGCGATATAAATACAAACAGCCCCGACGATGATGTATGCCAAAATACCGACCAGCGTAAATTCTATGGCTGTGCCTTTAAATAAACTCCCCTCATCCATAAGATGAGTAGCTGCTGTAGCTCCTTTCAGCCAAACATTATCTACCGTGGTCATGGCGCTGTCTGCGCCCATTATCACCTTGCTGACTGCCTGCGGCGAAGTGACAAAGAAGTCCACCATAACTTCATTGTAGTGCAGTAAACCGATGCCAATGGCTAGGATTCCTGCTAATAAAAGGATGCGCCTGGTGCCTTCTAGGATCGGCTCTTTAATAGTGCCGTTCAGTTGCATAATCGCCCAGATCATGACATACATATTCGCCATTGTTACCGCAACCGGCTCCAAGCTCGCTGCAAGGTCGGCGGTGATGCCCGATATTGTCTCCAAGACAGTGGTTTGGAGAAATTGCCAGAAGTCTAAAAAAAACCCCATATAGATTTTTATAAGAATGATTAGTGCAGGCTCATTCGCTGTTCGAGCGGGCGTGATTGCGGGTTATATGGCCGAGGCGTGCGAACCCTGCTTTTAATTCGGCAACATTGTCATGGCGTTTACGATGGATAGTGTCCTTTTCAATAATCTTCGTCTCCACCACAACTTTTTGTGGGGAAGGGGATGTATCGGCCAGTTGTGCAGGCGAGATTGATGCTGGGGTTTGGTATATGGGCTGAGCCGCTACTGGTGCTGGGGATGCCATCGGTTCTTGCCCTATCTCCGTTTTGACATAGTAAGCCGCCCCTGCCGCAGACAGTGCCGAAGCAATGATTATTGTGGTAATTAAGTTAAGGTTAGTCATGGCTGACTCCTATTTAGATTTAGTCATAAGTGATGTCGCTCAGATCAGGTTGACGTACTTCGGACATGTCGCCGTGTTGCTTGATGGCGAGTTCCACGCTGTTTTGCTCCATCAATATCCTGCGTGATTCCATGACATCGGCAAGTTCCTGGAGTTTGGTTTGTTCGTTGGTCAACATACTTTGTTCGACTTGGATACGGGCTTGCAGTTCTGCAATGGCCTTGGGATCGGTCGTTTCATTGATTTCCTGCGCCAACTGTTGCAACAGGCCAAAACGGACGCTGGCGTTTTGTAGGGCTTCGTCGGCCATTGCCTGGAGGGTTGCGGTGTTGGTTCTTGCCTGCATAAAAGCGTCGCGTTGTTCCGGGTTCATGCGCATCTTGTCTATTTCCGCAGTGGTCAGGACGGCATTATTATCTATGTATTGCCGGACTGTTGATGATAAGCGGGAATAAACCGCTTCCCCTGTCGATAGCAGGTTCATAATTTCGGTGAAATCTTTCGGCAGGTAATTACGCGCTTCATTTGGGATGTTCATAAAATTGCCGTAACCACGCACCCCGGTCGCAGAGTTGTAGATTTGTTTCGCCTTTTCTATTTGGGCGTTCATTTGGTCGAATTGATCCTTCCATTTCTCAAATTCTGTAATCATGTTGGCGGCTTGGGTAGGGTCAAACACTACATCGCCCACGCCAAATATCGCCATCGCAGGATTGCTTGTTACAAGGACTGTTGTTAATCCGAGTGCCAGCGCAGTTTTTTTAAGGATTTTCATTTTCATGCTCGTCTAATTCAAAATTAAACCCTTTAAGGTCTAATTCGCACACAACACTATTTTTGGCCTGTTTCACTATGAATTGCCGCGAACCCGGCTCTATAACCTCTTTAACTAATATATATTCCCGTTCGGTGGCTCCGAAACTGTCTATGTAGTCAACTTTTTGCGCTTCTTCATTTGGGAACAGAATTTTTGTGGCGGTATTTTCTATCAGCACCCTAGCGATTTCGCTAGAGTTGACCGTGCTTGTACTTTGGGTGACAAACGCACACCCCCAGTCATTCTTACGCCAGCGCTCCAAGCCTTCCTTGCCAAACTTTGCAAACGCCTTATCTCCTATGGTTTTGGAAAACTCTTCAAAGATACAATATCCCCGCCGCCCGTCTTGCAATAGCTGCACCAGATGAAAAAGGTACATGGTAATTGGTGCTTTTATTTCCTCATCATCAATGAATTGGGTTATGTCAAAGCCTATCAGTGTGTTGCGTCCCATGACCTCGACAACTTCATCCTCATCGTTATCAAAAATCCAGGCATATTCCCCTTGTTTTCCCTCTCTGGTAATTTCGCACCAAGGGCTTAGGCGCTCGTAAAGTCCCTCGGTGTCGGTTTCGTCCAAAAAAGATAAAAGCCTGGATAAGCGCCGGTATTGAGGATCGAGCGCCATCGTTCCGGCAATCGCATGGTCTAGCTGGCTTTTTTGTCGATCTGTTAAAGGCTTGCCTTCACGCCTGCATATTTCCATCAGCAGGCTTTTAATAAATGTCGTGTTAACAGGATTCGGCTCCAACCTTAATGGGTTAAAGCCGGTTCTTTGCCCTTTCAGTATGGGCAGGTAACACCCTCTTAATGCCCGCACTAAAATTTCTAGACCATAGTCCTTATCAAACAATACGACGGTAGCGGCGAACTTTAAGAGTTGAATTATCATAAACCCTAAGAATGTTGTCTTACCGCTGCTTGTGCTGCCTCCGATATAAGCATGGCTTACGTCTTTTTTACTGCCGCCGTCTTCTTCTTTGGGGTCGCTTGAGTGAAAGCTGAA